>NZ_JAWOTS010000013.1:0-109761 GCF_033338975.1 Vibrio sp. Vb0349
ATTGGCGCTGGACTAAACAAAGGCCCCCTTTTAGGGGGCTCACACAAAGCCACCTTCTTTAGAAGGTGGTAATTTACATTCGTCATCACCTATTTTTACTCTCTTTTTATTTTGTTGTCGTTTCGACAAAAAATCGCATTTGTTGTGGGGTTGAAGATTTTTTATATAGACCGCCCAACTAATATGAGTGAACGACAATAATGGATAAAATGATCGATGCGTTAGCAACCCATGGCTACTACATCTGGGATGATTTTCTTTCTGAACAAGAAGTGGCTCAATTACGAGACTGCATTCCAAGTAACTGGAAAAAAGCGCGTATTGGTCGTAATGACGATGTGACACGTATTGAGTCAATTCGAAGTGACAAAATTCAATGGTTATCGCCCAATATGGGGCACGCGGTTACTTCTTACTTAGATAAGATGGAAGAAATACGCCAAGAAGTGAACCGTCACTTGTTTCTGGGGCTTTTTGAGTATGAAGCTCACTTTGCCAAGTACGAGGAAGGGGATTTCTACCAAAAGCATCTAGATTGTTTTAAGGGCAATGAAAACCGTCGATTGACAACCGTTTTTTACATGAACGAATCTTGGACGGAAAAGGATGCAGGTGAATTGGTGGTTTACGATCTAAATGATAATAAGATAGCAACCATCCCTCCTCAATCGGGACGCTTACTTTTATTCTTATCTGAGCAATTCCCGCATGAGGTTTTACCGACCAATGCTGAGCGTTTCAGTATTGCAGGTTGGTTCAGAATCAATGGTGTGCGAGACAATGTACTTGATATTGCAAAATGATTGGTTTGCAACCTGCACAAAATCAGCAAAGGGCGTAGATACGCCCTTTATCGATTAAACATTAGTTGATAGCTCGTAACACTCGGTCATGTTTCGCTCTAGCACTGCATAGACGTCAGAACAAAGTTCTTGTTTAGCGACTTGCTCGCCCATAATCGCGGCGATTTGTGCTTGAGCCATTCGTCCTCGGTAGGGACGGTCCTGAGACAGAGCTTGAAAAACATCGGCAACCGCGACAATACGCGATGGTACATCGAGTTCATCTCCTGTTTTATGATAAGGATAGCCAGAACCGTCCAAACGCTCGTGATGATTAGAGGCCCACTCCGCTATTTTAGCGTTGGGAAACACTTTGTGTAATGCGAGCTGAGTATCAATTGTATGGCGTTTAATACGCGTATACTCTTGTTTATTAAGAGAGCCTTCTTTATGAAGAATCTCATCTGGTGTTTTTAACTTTCCGATATCATGCACCAACCCAGCAATAAATAACATCTCTTGGTCGTGCTCACAGAGCCCAAGCTTGATGGCTAGATACCGAGATAACTCCGCCACTTTTTGCGAATGTTGATAAGTAAATGGGCTTTTTGCGTCAACAATTCGAGCGATAAACATGCCCAAACTATTCATATCTTGGATGGTGAGCTGTTTTTGAAGCCAATCAATGCTTTTAAAGTTTAATCCGATGGTTTCTATATTTTCAGACTCCATCGCGAACCAAAATGCGTCGGTCATAACGAGCTTAACCATTGCCTTAGCCATGTCTGGATTAAACAAAGTTCCAGCGTTTGCCATGATGCACTCTGCAATTAGTTCTTCATGAAGTGTGACAATGTCACAGTGGCAGTTCATGACGTATTTGGAACGCATAAAATCGAGACGGTCGGCTAAATAGAGTAGGGCAGCGACCTCTTTTTCAAAAGGCGGTAAATCAAGATATTTTAGTTCACTCCAATGTGTATGGTGGTAAAGAACAGGTGTAGCAAACTGACGCAACAAACGACACTGCTTGAGGCTTCGGTATCCTCTTAAGCAATGTGTTTTTACATCTTGTGGCACCAACTCCTCAAGTAACATTTTATGTTCTTGTGTTTCGGAGACCCCACAATCGTGGATCATCCCTGCGAAGTAGCAAAACTCCGCTTTTTCTGGTTCCCAGTTCATGACCCGAGCACATTGGTAAGCGATGTAAGCGACACGGTGGCTATGGTGCGTATCATCAACACCTACATAGTCGAGTGCTCGCGCAACCCAGATAAGTGCTTGTTTCAGATCGACTTCAAAGCCCATGTCCGTATGGGAATGGCAAGAATGATTCATGGTTTATACCGACATTGCTAATTAGCCCACGCTAAACCCAAATCAGAAGGTGATAGGAAAAATTGGGTACGACAGCGAATAGACCCCAAAAAGGTGGGCGTTTAGACATAGTTTTGATTATGGGCGGATAATAATCCTAGTTGCATAATAATATCACCTGAAGCTCATGGTTAAGAGTCAGATATTTGAACTAAGTATAAGTTTTGAAAGATTATTGTTGCTCTTGTTGACTTATTTGAAAACGACAATAAATCATGATGTAACGCATTCTTATTTTTATTTTTGCAAATCGTGTTCGGGCTCAACCAGAGACACACGGTATTAATGTGTGATTAACAGAATTTATATTGTTGTTCTTGAGGGCAAAAAATAAGAAGACTTCTTCGAGGCTTGCTCTGTAACTAACAGAGTATTAGGTAAAGCAGCTTGTTAACAACATGACAATAGAGCGTCGTTGAAAATATTTTCTCTGTAGCTCATGTTGTTGAGGAAAGATAATAAAATGGTACGGCTTCCCAGCGATGTTAGCCTTTTTGGTGAGATAAGTTTATTGAAAATGTGTGATTGCAAAGTAAGCATAGGTGGTAAAAGTAGCTAGAATGATAGCTCTAAATGAAAAGGATTTCGTATGTTGAAGCATCGTTTATATCGGACTTACACCGCAGGGTTAAAAATAGCAGCCCTTATCCTTCCTATGCCGAGACCAACCTTGTTTTCCGGCCCTGGTTCGATGAATGAGCTATTAGAATCGATGGCCGAGCTGGGATTTAAACGCGTTTTGTTAGTTACCGACGAAGGGTTAGTCCAAGTCGGTATTGTTGATAAGGTGCTTGAGGCAGCAGCACAACTCGATTTACAGTTAGATGTTTTCTCGCAAGTTAAGCCCGATCCTACCTATGATCAGGTAGAGAGCGGTCTAGAGGCTTATCATCGTTTTCATTGTGAGGGCATATTAGCTTTGGGTGGCGGCTCTGCAATGGATTGTGCAAAAGTTATCGCTGCGAAAGTTACCAATAAACGGCCAATAAAAAAATTAGCTGGACTATTGAAGGTATGGCGAATGCCAGCGCCGCTTTTTGCTATTCCAACAACGGCTGGAACCGGAAGTGAAGTTACTATCGCTGCGGTCGTGTCAGATCCCTCCTCACACATTAAAACCCCTTTAATGGATCCAAAGTTGGTGCCACTAATGGCAGCTTTAGATGCGAATTTAATGATTGGTTTACCTCCTAAGATCACGGCTGATACTGGCGTTGATGCATTAACCCACGCTATTGAGGCCTATGTATCGAAAAACGCTACTCAAGAAACGATGGCTTATTCGGTTGCCGCTATTAAACTCATTTTTAAATATCTTCCTAGGGCTGTGATGCAAGGGGATGATGTCGAAGCTCGTCATAAAATGGCTATGGCATCCTATTACGCGGGTTTAGCATTTACCAAAGCGAGTTTGGGTTATGTTCATGCCTTTGCTCACACATTCGGTGCGAGATATGGAATACCTCATGGTATGGCAAACGGATTAGCCTTGTTGCCTGTGCTGCGCTTTTCATTATCAGAGATTGAGCCTCAACTAAGAAAGCTCGATGAGTTGACGGCCGAGGGGCAGTTAGGTAACGCAAGTGCTCAGCATTTTTTGGCGAATCTGGAGTCCTTGTTTTCAACTATTGATATTGAGAAAACCAGTGCGCTCATTCAACGTGAAGATGCTGATGCGCTTGTTGATTTAATTCTGAAAGAGGCGCACTGGAATTACCCTGTTCCCAAGTTCATGAACAGGGAAGAATGCACACAGTTATTGTTAAATATCAGCAAGGTGTAAATTATAGTTTACATGTGTGGTTTTTTATCCTTACACTTTGCTTGATATTCTGCTAAAGATCCTACAATATCGACGGCAATACAAATATGGTGTTGGTTTCGGTCCGCCGTTGCCCGATCTAATACTGATAATTTCTAATAAAGTGTAAAGATTAATATACAATGAGTCGTTCTAAAGTATTCGGTAGTACGCTAATTATTGCGGGCACTACAATAGGCGCTGGTATGCTAGCGCTTCCACTTGCCTCTGCCGGCATTGGTTTTTCAACTTCAATTATCATCATGCTAGGTTTATGGGCTCTGATGGCTTTCACTGCCTTACTTATGCTTGAGCTTCATCAACATGCGGAGAGTAGTGCTACACTTCATACTTTGGCGAAACAGATCCTAGGTCAAAAAGGCAAGTGGGTGGCAAGTTTTGCGATGTTGTTTCTTTTCTACTCATTATGTGCAGCGTATATCGCTGGCGGTGGTGCTCAGTTCGGAGACCGCCTTGCACAATGGTTTGACCTCGATATTTCAGGGCCTACATCAACGATAATCTTTACCTTGATTGTGACTTTAGTTGTGACAGTGGGTACCGGTACGGTCGATAAAGTAAACCGAGTACTGTTCGCGATGAAGCTTATTGCGATGGTTGCAGTGCTTTCTTTTCTTGCTCCAAACGTTACGGAATCTTACTTGTTAAGTATGCCAATCGAACAAGGCCTTGTTGTAGCGGCGATTCCGGTTATCTTTACTTCGTTTGGTTTCCACGGAAGTATACCTGCAATTGTGAATTACTTAGACGGTGACACTTCTTCTTTACGCAAAGCCGTTATTATTGGTTCGACGATTCCACTCGTTATTTATATCTTTTGGCAAATCGTGACGTTGGGTGTGGTTAGCCAAAGTACGCTTGTTGAGAACGGAGGGTTGAGCGCACTGATTGGTCAACTATCTCAGACAGTACACCAATCAAATTTGGGTAGCATTGTTGGTGTGTTTGCTGACTTGGCATTGTTGACATCGTTCCTTGGCGTGAGTTTGGGTCTATTCGAATTTTTGGGTGATACCATCAAAGGAAGTAACGATAAGCCTAATCGTTTGATTGCGGCACTAGTGACGTTTACTCCACCGCTAGGCTTCGCACTTTTCTATCCTCAAGGCTTTATTATGGCTTTGGGCTATGCAGCGATTGCCTTAGCGATTTTAGCCATCTTTTTGCCTTTGGTTATGGTGATCAAGGTTCGTAAATCGGATGATTTTACTGGGGAGTACCGCGTCGCAGGTGGTCAAGGTGCGTTAGTGATAACGGGCATCGCTGGCACTGGCATCGTATTCGCTCAGGTGTTAATTACGCTGGGTGTGCTTCCTGCTCTAGGCTAGTTGTTTAGAACGTTCTTTGAATAACTTCTAGTTACTGAATCCATCGTAATCAATCAGTATTGTTAGGCCAACGAGTTTCGCTCGTTGGCTTTTTTAATCTGGATCAAATTACCGTAAGATATCCGGTGAAAAAATTGGTAGAAATGTGCTTTTATTTCGTACACTTAAGTTGTGGTATATCGATAATTTAAGTGGAGAAAACCGCTCAAAATACCATTGAATTTGCAACACAATGAGCTTTTCTTGTTTCTCTGCTTTGGTGTGGAGGTGAAGCATGGCGCACCGGAGTTTTTACCCGTTTGCAAAACCGCTTAACGAGCAACTGCAAACGCTAAAAGGCAGGATGCAGGCGCACTTGCCATGTATTGATAGGGTGTCATTTGCAAAATATCACCCAGACCAAGATGTGCTCAAATCATTTGCAGAAAGTGAGTTCGACACTTGGTGTTTAGCCCATCACGAATCAGCATTCCGTAAACTCCACCACCTCAATATTGCCTCTAAAAACGCGGTTCCTCGTATCGTCGAAGACCTTCATGATATTAAGCACTGTCCTCGGGTTCAAATTTTACTCAAACACGGATATCAGTCGTCGGCTGCTATTCCTTGTTATGACAATAAAGCTTTTACTGGTTTTGTATTTTTGAACTCCACTCAACGTGATGCGTTTAGTTTAGAAGCGCTGAATGGTCTTAAACCTTATTTCGAAATGATTCGATTTGCGGTTGAATCAGAAACTCAAGTAGTCAATGCGATAGAAACGCTAGCTAACCGAATGCAGTGTATGATGCCAGGCTATTCACCTGAGTATTACGCGCATACCAAACGCATGAAGTACTACAGTCAAATTATCGCAACGCAGTTAGCGGATCGTTATCACCTGAATGACGAAATGGTCGAAGATATTGGTATTTTTGCTCAGTTCCATGCGCTCGGTGATAGTCAGCTGCCAGTTGAAATTGCTAGCCGCCGAACAAATTACTCTCAAGAACAAGAGGCGATATTGATTCAACATATTGAGCGTTGTATCGATTCAGCGGATGACATAGTTGCCCGTATCGGAAATCCGGTTCACCCGAGTGTGACTTTGTTTTTGCAGATGATTATTTATCAGTACGAAAATTTAAATGGCACTGGTTATCCGTATGGTTTAACCAGTGATGATATACCAATAGCCGCCCAAATTACGGCTGTCGCGAATGCCTTTGATTTTATGACGACGCACCATCCGTACAGACAAGCGTGGTCCATCCCATACGCATTGTTAGAACTTGAAAAATGGGTATATCAGGGATGGTTATCTCGAGAATGTGTTGATGCTCTGCGAGAGCATCAAGGTTATATAAAGCAAATCATCCACAAATATCCCGAGCACTATACAGGCTTGGGGTTAATGTGAAGAGCAGTAACAAAGTTGAAATGTTGACGAGGAGGAATATTTAAACAATACTGTTTTTATATACAGTAACACGTTTGGAGGTGAAGTATGTTGTGGGAAACCCTTGAAAGAGTAAACCGCTTACGCCAACAAGCACTTGCAAATCCTGAGTTTGTTGAGTCAGCAAAAGAGCACGAACAAGCACTTCAGGAGCAAGAATACCATTATCAAACTAAGAAAAAGCGTTCAGCCAAAGACAAACAAGGTAAAAAGTCGCTGGCCGATATCTATAAAGAAGTAGAGTTTGGCGCTGACGCTCGTCATTAATGTATTCACTGCGGCATTTTTCATTTCTTCATACGCTGCAGTATTCGTTCAAATTTATGCGAGAGCAGTGGGAGACCGCTGCTCTCGTTGACCTGCCTATAATTTACTAATGAAGTTCAGCAGAGCAAATTATCACTAACACTTAGCAATTCTCTCAATGATCTTGTTGATGTAATGATAATGACAACGGTTTGCATTTGTATCTTTGTTGTTATATAAAACCTCCCTTATTAATCGTTCTGTTGAATAAGAACGGCAAACGTGATCAACGAATGAGAGCTTTGAATAACTGTTATTCGTAAATGGCTATTAGGTGAAGTAGGGATGTTGGAAGCTAAAGCACTCCAGTTTGAGATTGAAGGCAAGTCATTGCTAAAAGCGTTTGATGTGACATTTGAACCCGGAAAAACATACGCCCTTGTTGGACACAATGGTTCAGGAAAATCCACATTGTTAAAGTTGCTGGCACAGCAACAGCCATACACCGCTGGTGACGTGGTTCTGCATGGAACGAGCATTAACGATCTCTCAGCGAAAAAATTCGCCCAACACATTGCCTACTTGCCTCAGCATCTTCCGGTGACCGACAGTATTTTAGGTCGAGATTTAGTCGGTTTTGGTCGTTATCCATGGCATGGTTTACTTGGACGTTTGAGTAAGAAAGATCACGACATTGTTGAAGAAGCAATGGCGATGACAGGCACACTAAAATACGCAGATCGCTTAGTGGACACGTTATCTGGAGGAGAGCGTCAACGTGTGTGGCTAGCTATGCTGTTAGCCCAAAAAACCGAGTATTTGCTTCTTGATGAGCCTTTGTCTGCGCTAGATATCAGCCATCAAGTCGATATGTTGAAGCTTATCTCTAAACTCAGTCAAGAACTGGGCTTGGGCGTTATTATCGTATTACACGACATCAACTTGGCTGCACGATTTTGCGACTACATCGTTGCATTACATCAAGGTGATTTGATTGCACAAGGCAATGTTGAACAGGTGTTTACTGAACCTAAGTTGAGGGACATATATGGGATAGAGATGATGATCTCTGACCACCCTGCGGGTTACCCGGTGGCGATGCCAAGCTAAAGGTTGGAATAATGAGCAGTACAAACACTCGACTTAAACATTTCTCTTTCGCTCTCTCACTTAGTGCGCTTTTGGTCAGTTCTTTTCAAGCACTAGCTGACGCATCACCTCGGGTGATGTCGGTTGATTGGACACAAACTGAAACGATGTTGGCTTTAGGGGTCGTACCTGTAGGCGTTGCTCAAGGGCAAGATTACGATGCTTGGGTAAAATCGCCACCGTTACCACCTCAAACGAAGGATGTAGGGTTAAGAACTCAACCCAATATAGAGCGCATTTACGAGCTCAGACCTGATCGTATTTTTATTGCCCCGTACTTCTCCTCAATGAAGCATCGCTTAGTTGATATCGCCCCGGTTACCACCATTGACTTATATGAAAGCGGGATTACGGATTGGTCGGTACTTACCAGTTTCACTCGGAGGTTTGGTGAAGAGCTGGGAAGAGAGGCGGAAGCAGAGGCGCTTATCCAACAATATGAAAAACGTTTGTCTTTATTAAAACAGCTTATAAATAAAGGCCAGCCGCCACTTCTAATGATTCAGTTTATGGATACAAAGCACGTACGTGTTTTTGGTCAAAATAGTCTTTACTCCCAGGCTATCGAAAAGATTGGGCTGAGTAATGCATGGAATGAAAAGACGAATAGCTGGGGCTTCAGCCTAGTTGGCATCGACAAGTTAGCTGGCATAAAAGCTCAAATCGTTATCGTAGAGCCATTACCTTATGGTGGAGCGGAGCAGCTCTCTCAAGACCCATTTTGGCAATATGTTGTTCAACAATCTGGTGAAAAGGTCATGCAAGTCGCGCCCGTTTGGAGTTTTGGTTCTATGCCTTCAGCTCTCCGTTTCGCAGAGTTAGTTACGGCGAGTAAGGTCGAGGAGTTAACACAATGAAAACGATGCCTTTAAGCTTTGTGGTGTTACTTTCGGCATTTACCTTTTCTATTGGTGCTTTCCAATTGTACCAAGTAAGCTCATTTTCGTTGGCTCTAAGCAGTTTATGGGAGCCTAACTTTCAATCTATCGATTCTGTTTTGCTTCACTTTAGCTGGTGGCCTCGAGTCTTCACCACGATTATATCTGGTGCTGGATTAGCGGTTGCTGGGGTATTGATGCAGCAAGTGCTGCGTAACCCTCTCGCTTCACCCACGACACTTGGTGTGGCGAGCGGTTCAAGTTTTGCTTTGATGTTAGCTACGCTATTCGCTCCTTGGATGTTGGATATTGCGCCTAATTTGGTTGCTCTCATCGGCGGTGTGATATCGATGGGGTTGGTGATGCTGTTGTCATGGCGACGAGCGTTATCTCCAACGGTTGTCGTCGTTTCTGGGTTAGTGATAAACCTGTACTTTGCATCATTAAGTACGGTTATTCTGATGATGAATACCGAAAAGCTGAATGGGTTAATGATATGGGGAGCCGGTTCGCTTGTTCAGAGTGGATGGGGAGATTTCTCGTATCTTGCCCCTCGAATCGCACTTGCTACGGTCGTTGCATTTGTGATTGCAAAGCCGTTAAGTCTGTTGGAACTCTCCGAGCAAGGTGCCAAGAGTTTAGGTGTCTCGCTAGCTAAGTTGCGTTTTGTCTGTCTTGGGCTTGCGGTGTTAATCACTTCTTGGGTGGTTTCTGCCGTAGGAATCATCGGTTTCATCGGGTTAGCGGCGCCAGCAATTACTCGATTGATAGGTATCAATAAAGTCCAGCATAAGCTTTGGGTATCAATGCTTATTGGTGCCATGTTATTGACTTTAACCGATTTGGTTATTCAGCAACTGCCAGGGCTAATGGCGAGTTTTATACCAACGGGAGCAGCAACGGCTGCATTGGGCGCTCCGTTACTGTTATGGCTGTTACCTCGTTTATCACAAAAGACGCAGGGCCATACTCAAACAGTGTTAACTCGACACCGTCAACATGTTTACAAGCTAAACCCTAAAGCGATCTCATTGGCGTTGATCGGCACGTTAATTTCTGTTGTTCTTTTTGCCACGGTTGCTGTGCAAAATGAAGGGTGGACAAACTTATTTGCTAGCCAAAATTGGATTTTTTTGGAATGGCGCGCACCTAGATTATTTGCAGCAGCAATTGCGGGGGCAATGTTAGCGATTGCTGGAACCATGATTCAACGCCTAAGTGGAAACCCAATGGCAAGTCCTGAAGTGATCGGTATCAGTTCAGGGACAGCGATGGGATTGATCATCGCGATGTTTACTGGGTTTGGTTCGTCAATTTTCACTCTTTCTCTAGGCGGGCTCGTAGGCGCATTAGCGACGGTATTAGTCATTGTGCTGCTAAACCGTAAGTCAGGCTTTCAGCCGGAGCGTATTTTGTTGACTGGTATTGCGATAACCGCACTGATGAATGCAATACAGAGCTTTATTCTAGCCACTGGTGACCCAAGAAGTTATCAAGCATTGGCTTGGTTGTCTGGGTCTACCTACTATGTCTCGGTTGAAACGTTACTCCCATTGTCTTTATCTGCGCTTGTCTTTATAGGGTTGAGTTTTCTCTGCGTAAGATGGCTAGATATTCTTCCTGTCGGTGCCGCTTCCTCTAAAGCACTTGGAATTCGAGTTGATCGTTCACGCGCAATACTGCTTCTTTTAGTTGCTTGTCTCACGGTCAGTGCGACATTGGTTGTTGGCCCGATTAGCTTTGTTGGGTTGTTGGCTCCGCATTTAGCTCGCTTATTTGGTTTTAACAAAGCGTCACAACACATGTTATGCGCCGCGATACTGGGGGCAGGGGTGATGTTGTTGGCTGATTGGTTGGGACGACAGGTCCTTTACCCGCAAGAAATACCAACAGGACTTATGGCGTCTCTCATTGGCGGTTTGTATTTAATGTGGGGTTTACGCCGTTTATAGAGATGAGTTAAGCCTCAACCAAGAAAGTACTTATACAAATAAGCACTCGTAGTGGCATTCGTAACCTATGCGAGTGCTTTATGCAAAACCTCTGGTTTGTCTTTTACGGAAACAACTGGCGATGCCGTAACTCGCTTTTCTTTCAGCGGTCGCTGAAGTCATGAAGGGTTGGTTTGGCTGCCGACAAAAAGGAGAAGAATATGACTCGGCAGTTTATGCTGACACCAACGTCGATGGCGGTTGTATTAGCTTTATCAACGCCAAATGTCTTGGCTCAGGAAGATGAAAATATAGTTGTGATTGGACAGCAGCAAGACAGTGCAGTTGGTCCAGATTTTAGTTATCTCGGAGCGAAGAGTCGGGCAGCGACGAAAACTGACATTGCTATCAATGAGACTCCAAGAGCGGTGTCTGTTGTTACGCGAGAGCAAATGGATGATCGTGCCTCTATTAGCATTTCTGACGCATTACAGTACACACCAAGCATTCAAACTAATTATTTCGGCGAAGATAACAAGCAAGATTGGTTTATTATTCGTGGTTTTAAACAAGCGAACAGCGGGTTGTATCAAGATGGTACCCGTTTATATTCTTCTGGCTTCTATAGTTGGCAAATAGATCCGTTTGCGTTAGAGAGGGTTGAAGTTTTACGTGGTGCAGCGTCTGTTCTTTATGGGCAAAACCCTCCAGGTGGGGTTATCAATGTTGTCAGTAAGCGACCTCAATTTGATGGGGGGTCAGGACTTGTATCTTTGGAGTACGGTTCTGAAGACCGTAAACAACTTTCTCTTGACGTAAACTCTGAGGTGAGTGAGCAGCTAGCTTTCCGCTTTCAAGGGTTAGCGAGAAAAAATGGGACGAGAATTAGTGGGGTAGAAGCAGAGCGCATTCTTCTCTCTCCATCGATGACGTACAAATTTAATGAGACGTCTGAAATTACCTTTCTAACGAGCTATCAAAAAGACGACTCAGATCCTTATCTGCAATTTTTGCCAGTTGAAGGAACGTTAACGCCAAACAAAAATGGAAAGATCAGTGATAGTTTAGCGATAGGCAATCCTAACTGGGAGACGTTTGAGCGTGAGCAGGTGTCTTTAGGCTATGAGTTTTCTCATGCATTTAATGATACCACTTCATTTGTTCAAGCAGCTCGTTACAGCGAAATGGATGTTAAGCTAAGACAAATGTATTCGTACGTTTACTCGGCTGATGTGCCTGCGTTGGGGCCGGTTTTGGACCCATCAAATGAACGCAAAACCATACTTCGGGGTGCTTCAACAGAAGATGGGTCATCTGATGCTTTTAATATCGATAATCGTTTGATGCACCAAGTAAATTGGCGAAGTGTTGAGCATAACTTGATGTTGGGCATAGATTTTCAAATGATCAGTATCGATGGTAAAGATTTTGCCAATGACCCTATCGTTGCTAATGGTAATGCATTATTAAACACACCAATGGGAGCTTTGCCCGATCCTAGGTTTAATGTATTTAATCCTACTTATTCGGATAACATAATGTTACTCGATCCGAATACGCTACAACCATTGAGCGAAACCGATAAACAAAGAACGAAAATCGATAATCAGCAGCTCGGCGTCTACTTTCAAGATCATATGCTGATCAACGATAAATGGGCGATGTTATTGGGCGCACGTTACGACGATACAAGTAATGAAGTACATAATGTTACCACGGGTGCTCGCACGAAAGTCGATAATGGAGAGTGGACGTTTAGCGTGGGAACGGCTTATATTTCTAATTCTGGCTTCACGCCATACTTTAGTTACTCTCAGTACTTTGATCCAATTATTCAAGAAGACAGCAATGGTAAGCCAGCGAAGCCTGAAAGCGGTGATCAATTTGAAATCGGTATGAAATACCAACCGGATTCATTTGATGGTTATTTCAATATTGCAACGTATCGGGCAACAAAAGAAAACTTGGCTCGTATCTACTTGAGTGAATTAACGCAAATAGGAAAAATAGAAAATAACGGCGTTGAGTTTGAAGCTGTCGCTAATGTGACACCATCCTTAACATTGATCGGGAACATTGCGTACGTTGATGCAGAGATAAAAGAAGACATCAATAAGGCATGGGTTGGCAAAACACCTTCCCAAGTGGCGAATACTGTATCATCAGCTTGGGCACATTATCGTTTCTTTGATGGACCTCTTGATGGCTTTGCTGTTGGCTTAGGCGCGCGCTATACAGGTGAGTCATACGGAGACAATGAAGAGAGACTAAAAGTACCAAGTTATTTCTTAATGGATGCGACGGTCAGTTATCGAATCGGCGATTACAAGTTACAAGTCGCAGCTAAAAACATCGCGGATAAAAAGTACATAGCGACATGTGATGGCTTTTGTTGGTATGGCGACCGACAAAATGTTATTGCAAGTTTAACTTACGACTGGTGAGTTAACGCATAAATAAACACCCCTAACTTTAGGGGTGTTTATTTAGAAATCGGCTTTACGGACAAAGTGCGGGTTTTTGTACTTTTTCTGCGGACCAAACGATGATACGACAAGTTTGTTCCATAATGTTTTGTCAAACTCACCCTTTGGAATCGAAGGGTAGAGGGTTTCCTCTTCTTCTCTTGCAAAGTTCATATATTGTTTCTTTTTAATTTGATTGTACTTTTTGGCGATCTGGTTATGTTTTCTTACCCACTCCAGCTTGTAATTGTGGAGCACTTTTTCACCATCTTCGAGACTCATTCGAGATAGGAACAGTCGCTTGTATGAGACCTTTCTGTCCAGCATTGTGCGCATAACGGTTTGGATATATTTACCGTGATGCGTAATGGTAATGTCGTTTTCATCAATAGGAGTGACACACCAGCCTTTAGGTAAAAAGTCTGGCTTCTTAAATTGCTTATTACGCTCCATTAGCGCCTGATGTAAAACTAAATCAGAGGTGCCGCGGAACGTCTTTTGCCATTTACCGATACGAATTTGAATCGAACCAGGCAAGCGATAGATGTTAGTAAACTTATCTTTGTCCATGGACTTGTGTCATGAGATTAATGTGCATAATTAGAAAGCGGAATTCAGCCCAATGCCACAGGCAGTAGACTTAAGTACCGTACGATTTTACAACGACCTTGCGTGATATAGCGAGGGGTTATGTCAATAATAGGTAAGAAATAGAAAATTAGTTCACATTATGAAGAAATTGGAAGCTTACAAGGCTAAATTTTGAAGTTACACCAATTATGCCCATGCCGACTAAATAAAAGAAGGCACGGGCATAAAATCACACCGCTTCTTCGAGTTGCTTGGTGTCTTCTTCAATCTGTTGTAGGTGTCGGTTTGCTTGCTGTAACTGATACATTTGAGCATAACGACCATTTTGCGTTAAGAGTGCTTTGTGTGTGCCTTTCTCGACTAACTCCCCATGATGAAGAACAATGATTTGGTCTGCATCTAGGATAGTTGACAGCCGATGAGCAATAACAACGAGCGTCATGTCTTGTCTGAGTACCGCCAAGCTCTTTTGGATTAAAGCCTCTGTTCCTGAGTCAATATTTGCGGTTGCTTCATCTAATATCAATACCTTAGGTTTTACCACAAGCACACGTGCTAACGCCAAAAGCTGTTTCTGACCTGCAGATAAATTAGTTTCGCCTTGACCTAACTGCGTGTCTAGCCCGTTAGGGTAACGATGAATTTGTTCTGCCAAACCTACCTTGTCTAACGCATCCCATATTTGATTGTCATCAACCGCCCGACTGAGAGAGATGTTTTCTCTGACTGAAGCAGGGAGAATATGTGGATCTTGTTGAACCATTGCCACATCTTTGCGAAGTACGTCTTTCCCTAATGTTTTAAGTGGACGACCATCTATGAGCAGTTCACCACATTGAGTTGGATAAAAGCCCATTAACAGTGACGCTAAGGTGCTTTTACCGCTTCCTGTATGCCCGACAAGCGCGATAAAGTCTTGGTGGTTGGCCTTCAACGAAATGTCTTTTAGGACGTCCTGTTTACCATCGTAGCTAAATGTGAGGTCTCTAAGTTCGATAGCACCTGACCTTAATGGTTGATGATTGTCCCCGTAAGTTTGTTCTTTCGCGTCAATTAATTCAAAAACACGTTCGCTTGATACTAACGCTTGCTGAAGTAGAGCAAGTTGCTGAGTCATCTCAATTAGTGGTTCAGTAACTCGCGCAAGATAACTGATAAATGCATACAGTACCCCCACACCAATCAACTCAATACCATTAAAACCAAAGATCGCAACCAAGCAAAGCAACGCAAGACCAGCGAGTAAGTCCATTAATGGTCTTAGCAGATAGCCGTTTAGCCGAATCACTCGTTTAGATGCCACCAGATGCTCTGCGGTTAGCTCGTTGAACTGTTTATTAAAACGCTCTTCTTGTTGCATTAATTGAATGACACTCATCCCTTGAATGGATTCACTCAGATTCGCATTTATATCGGTCAATAGGTCACGCATCTTTCGGTAGCTTTCTGTACTTAGCTGCTTAAACAAGTACATAAAGCCGATGACGATCGGCAGCAATACAAGCACAACGAGTGTGAGCTTCCAGCTCATGAAAAACATAACGCCAAGCATTACGACAATCATGACCACGTTTTTCACCACGGTCGCGATCAAAAGCTCATAAAATTGCTGTAAAGATTCCGTATCGTTGGTGATTCGCGACACCAATTTTCCAGCAGGAGTGTAATCAAACGCAGATAACGGCTGCTTAATCACGCCAGAAAATACTTGCTTACGAATCGCTTTGATCGTGTTAGCCGCGACAATGCTAAATTGCAATGACTGAAAATACTGGAATGTTGCCGATACGATCTGAAGAGCGATATAACCTACTGCTAGCGAAATCAGAACATTTTGTGAATAGTCACCTTTAGCGATGTGCTCATCAATGAAATATTGAATCAACCAAGGGCCGCCGGCGCTAGCTAACGCTGCAATAAACAGCAAGGCGAGTCCTTTAATCATTGGCTTTGGTTGAGATAATGGGTAAGACATTAACCGTTTAAACGTGCTGGTCTGGTTCATTCATTATTCCTCCATCGCCTGTTCTAGTTTTTGGTACTCGAACATTTCGGCGTACCATCCCTGATGCGCTAATAAAGCGCTATGTTGCCCACGTTCAGTAATGTGGCCGTGATTCAAGACAATGATCTCGTCTGCTGCTTCCAATGCGGTGAGGCGGTGTGCAATAACGATTAGGGCTTGATCACGGTAGTGTGTTTCCAAATTCTTAAGGATTTGATGTTCGGTCCGTCCATCAACAGCGGAAAGTGCATCGTCCAAAACCAACACTTGGGCATTCAGCAGCATAGCGCGTGCTATCGCAATACGTTGTTTTTGCCCGCCGGAGAGTGTAATGCCTTTTTCACCAACTTCTGTTTGGTAGCCTTCAGGAAACTTCTCAATATCGTCATGTATACAGGCTAACTTTGCTGCTCTATAGACTTCTTCTTTCTCTGCATTAGGGTTGCCTAAGGCAATATTGTCGAAGATAGATTTGGAGAATAGAAACGGACTTTGGTTAACTACAGCAAAGCGGTTTCGCCACTGTGGAAGTAGGGCATCCTTGATCTCGACATCACCGAATTTAATTGAGCCGTTTTCTAAATCATGTTGACGCAAAAGTAGTGTTAACAGGGTCGATTTTCCGCTTCCTACAGGCCCTGCAACTCCCAACATTTTTCCGGGTTCAAGTTCGATGTTTACTTCCGTCAAAGCGGGCGGTAAATCACTAGACCAGTGGAAATCGTCGATATCAATTTTTAACGGAAGTGGTTTATTTTCTATTGGCTTATTACCACTGATAATTTCTGGCTTTTCATCAAAGATCTCTTGTAGTCGGTTCCATGCGGCAGAGCCTCTTTCTAAAATGTTAAATAGGAATGCGAATGCCAGCATCGGCCATATCATCAACCCTAGATACATCGTAAATGCGGTCAGATCACCAAGCGTGATCTCACCTTTATCAACAAGGTAAGCACCAGCAGCGACACTAAGAAGGAAAGAAAGACCGATGGTTAACTGAATTACCGGGTCAAATCTAGCATCGACTCTTGCGACAGCGATGTTCTTTTCGCCAGTATCATCCACAACCTCTTCAAAACGTTGCTGCTCTTGGTTTTCTAATCCGAAAGCACGCAGCATTCGCACGCCATTAAGTGACTCTTGTGTCATGTCTGACATGGTAGAAAAGGCTTCCTGAGCGACACGAAAGCGTTGATGTAGGATACGCACAATAAAGAAGATGATGATGGCAAGAAATGGCATTGGAAGAAGCGCCATTACGGTGAGCTTCCAGCTTACTTGCGTTACCATAATGATTAAAACCGCAATACCAGTGATCAAAGAGTCTGCGGCGGTTAAAACCCCTTCGCCGGCTGTCATAACGATATTACGCACATCATTAGTGCCACGAGCCATCAGATCCCCCGTCTTGTAACGTTCAAAAAAACGAGGTGGCTGTGTCGATAAATGCCTATATAGACGGTTACGTAGAATGGTCCCGAGTTCCCAGCTTGCGCCGAAAAGCCAAATTCGCCATAAGATGCGACACCTATAAATAGTAAAGATCAGTACAGTTAACCCTGAGAGCCATAGAATCAGCGTATTTGTATCTAAAGTGTTGTCTACGACGCCATCAACGATGATGCCAACTGCTTTGGGCGGAACAAGCTGTAGTGCTGATATCACAGCGAAAAGCAGAATGGATCCGACATAGTGCCTCCACTTTTGTTGGAAATACCAACGTAGCTGCCAGAATATTCTCATTACGCCTCCCGCTTTAAATTATTGAATTTGTTATAGAACTATTATTGAGCGAAATGATGAGTTTACAAGCACAAGTTATAGGCGGGTTTAAAAACGATAGATTGTTTCAATTATAGCCATGTGTCGGCGCAAATTACTGGTTTTATCTCTATGAGCTAACTGTGCGACGACATTATGTGAAATAGTTGTTAATGGTGGTTTTGGAGCCATTACCTTGCAATAACGATGAAAACACCAAAAGTAAAAGTGTTACTGCCACTCTCTATGGGAATTAGCAATCGTCAGTTTGTATTTTGTATTTCACTTGGCCACCAGGAGTTTCTGGGTAGTAAACTTCGACATAACACATATGTTCTGGACCAACAGGCTTGTTTGCAAAACCAATAAGGAAGTAGGGCTCGTCTGGGCTGTCTACCCCATACCAAGTGTTAATAGTGAGTTGCGGATCAAAGCCTGCTAGCTCTTTTGCTGGAATAACATTTTTGATAAATCCAAAGTAACCAATTAGGTCGTTATGGCCGTCATTATCTAGATCAATGTTATATTGTATGCCGCCATCTACTGTCTCTTGAGATTGAATCACTGCTTTGGTGTAGACAAAGTTGTTGGCGGTCATGAGTGCTTCTCTGGCTCCATATAGAACCGCCACTCTGGCATCTTTTTGTAAGCCAAGAAATTTAGGAAATGCAACGACGCTTACAATACCAAGAATGATGATGCACACAATGAGTTCAATAAGAGTAAATCCTTGAGAGCGACGCACAGCCTTTCTCCATGTTTTAGAAACGAATAGGCGGCTATTCTGATATAGAAACGTTCAGGTCAAGTATTAAAAAAGAATGATAATAAGAGATCGGGATTGCAAATCTCAAATATAAAACAAGTTGCTTATTTTCGAGATGAGGAGTGATTTTGATAAAAACCAAGGAATGAACTCGAGAGGATAAAATCCTCCCGAGTAAAGCGACTAAGATTCGTGTGTCAGAGCACTGCTGTTACGTTTAAAAATGAATCGCCAAATAAATAAGACAATTGCGATGTAACCTAATCCTACACCAAGCGCTTGCCAGTGCATGCCGTTATACATCGCGATTGGCATCAAAGAGATGATGAAGATGTCAGTGATTGAGCCAGGGACATAAGCGATGGCGTAATCATCAAGCACCTTGCTACGCATTTTTGGATCAACAATACGAAGCAACGCAATACCCATGGCAACCGTACCGGTTAACCAACCCCAAGAGAAAATGCCTTTCTCGAACCAATCTTCTCCCATGATACGTGGGGCAACCCAGAAGATTAGCCATAGTGTGAAGGCGATACCGCCGATTGCAAGCACTACCATCGGCATTAAATACTGGGCTAAGACGGTAATCTTGATGGCTGAGATACCAAAGATAATCAAATAATCGGTACTGATGCCCGCAGCATGTTTGAATGCACCGTCACAAAGATAGCGTGAAGCTTTCGTTTGTTTCGCGACGATTCGCACGAGCATGCCGCCAAGGAAGCCAGTTACAAACGTCGGGATCTGCACCTTATCGTGGAAAGAAGATAAGTAGTTAGCCGCTACATACGAGAAAGCTGTTACCACTACAACCAACGCCGCGTGAATCGCAAAAGAATCAACCGACAGGGAAGACATGGTGTCTTTCATTACCGGTTCTTGATCATTAGGCTTAACAAGGCCTTTGCGTTCGTGTTCGTCCATGCTGTCGAAGGTCGTAAAGCTACGAATCCAACCCATCTTCAATGCGAATTGCAGCATGAGCATGCCGACAGAAATCGAGATGAAAATACCCACGGTTGCGAACGTTAAGCCAAGTGTGAAGCCATCTTCCCAGCCAAGCCCCGTGAAGATTTCACCAACAACAGATGCAGAGCCATGTCCGCCCATAAAACCCGCAGACATTGTCACACCAAAGCCAGGATTAATCTCTGGCCAGAAGAAGGTTGTGAGAACTAGACCAAACATTGCCGCAAACAACCACTGAGAAACAGAAGCGATTTGGTTAAACGCCCACAATGAGCCAGCGCGCTGTGCGACGGTTTTAGGTGATGGAACATCCGTTGCCAGACCTAACGCAGAAAAAAGTGCAGCAGTTAACAGGCTTGCGTTAGCGGTAAAGGTATCGGTCCAAGGCAGTAAGTCTAGCAGGGCTGGTCCAAAAATTAGACCGAATAATCCTGCGAGAACCGCCGATGGAATGTACATACGTTGCAGTAATGGCGTGTGAACGCGAATGACTTTTGCCAAAATCAATAGTAAGCCAGCAATGGCTAAGTCAGTCAGCATTAGACCTTTAGGCATTTTATCCTCCAGTAAATGCAGTCAAGGGGTAGCGTCCTTGTGACCTACCTTGAATAAAAATCTCTCTCAAGCCAAAAAGCCACATACGTGACTAAAAGCGTTGAGAAATCAATGTCGTTTTCATAAGCAAAGGAATGTGCTTATGCAATTTGAAATGAGTGTAAATGTTGTGATTGCACACGAACAGGAAGAGAAATCAGATTAAATTTCTCGATATTTTTTGATAGTTCACTCAGGAAAGGCGGCAATCCTAGTCACTTTGTCAGAGCAATGCAATTGGTGTGAATCAATAAATTATGCCTAGTTATGGGTGTTTCTGACTAACTACATGAAAAATAAAGACAATTAACAAGCAATAATATTTGTCATATCGACAATAAAAGTTAATTCAATGGTTAAATTGTCGCCGCTTTATGTGGGGCGTTACGGATTCACATGCGAAAGAATAAAATCGACCAAGGTACGGTTTTTAAGGGAAAGCTGTTTTGAACGGTAAAGCAGGTGGATCGGTTTTGGCTTGGGAGCATGTTGCTGGAGAATTTCTACCAAGGCACCAGATTGGATTTCCTGCTCAACTAAGATCTTTGGTTGCAGAAGAACACCAGAGCCTTTTAACGCGGCGAACTTAAGTACATCGCCATTGTTAGACGTTAATCGGGTGTTGCTGTTTCCAAAGGTATTAGATGGCATGTTCACCACTTGTTGGCTTTCTCCTTGGTGATACTGAAACCCCAAACAATGATGATGTTCAAGGTCATCAAGCGATTGGATAGGGGCATGTTGCTCAAGGTAAGAGGGTGAGGCGCAGTAAGTCATGTGGTATTCACCCAATTTTCTCGCGACTAACGACGAATCGACCAACTCACCGATTCGAATAATCACGTCAGCTTCGCTTCGATATGGGTCAATCAAATTGTTGTCCAACATCAGCTCAACGTTCAAATCGGGAAATTCAGCTAAGAAGTCAGCTACGATGGGGGCGATGACCTTTTTGCCATACGTGACAGAGCAGTTAACTTTTACCGTTCCAGTTGGACGGTTGATCAGCGTCTGGATTAGGTTCTCTGCGTTGGTGATGTCTTCAATAATGCGGTGGCACTCTTGGTAGTAGAGTTTACCGGCTTCGGTCAAGGACTGTTTGCGCGTGGTCCGATGAATCAGCTGTGTACCTAAGCTTTGCTCAAGAAAGCTCACGTGCTTGCCAACCATGGTCGGTGAAATATCAAAGTGGTGTGCAGCATTACGAAAGCTGCCGTGTTCGACCACGTAAGCGAAAACTTTCATGCTTGTTAATTTATCCATTGCACACCCAGAGTTAATAAAGAAATAACTAAAGCAGAGTTTATCAATCAAATGAGGTTAATTACAGTGGGCGTATGATTAAGAATGGAGAAAGAGATCCATCATGAGTGAGACGATTTTTGTTACCGCCGAACTGAAAATGAATGCCGATAAGCCAAGACAACAAGTAGTTGAAGCCATTGAACAATTTTGCCTTGATATGCAAAGCGAAGCGGGGTGCTTGCAAGCGAATGCGACCTACGATTCTAAAGATCCACAACGTGTGATTCTTTGGGAGCGATATGAAAACCGCACCGCGATTGAAGCGCATTTTGCTATGCCGCATACACAAGCGTTCATTGCAGCTGAAATGGCAGAGTTAGTCCAAGCATTCGAAACCCAAGCTCAATAGGAGACGTGAACATGAAATGGGGCATTTTAGGCACAAGCTTTATCTCAGGTGTCATGGCTGAGGCAATCCAAGGCGATGACAAGAGTGAACTGTACGCGGTTGCTGGGCGCTCGGAGCAGAACTTAAAGACATTCGCTGAGCAATATGGCATCGAGAATACGTTCAACGATTACGATGCGTTGATTGCCGATGAGCAAGTCGACATTATTTACATCGCATTGCCAAATCACCTTCATCATGACTTTATCGTTAAGGCGGCAGAGCAGGGGAAAGCGATTCTGTGTGAAAAGTCACTGTCGGTAGATATGGAAAAAACCGAGTTGGCACTAAAAGCAGTCGAAACGCACAAGGTATTCTTTGCTGAAGGCTTAATGTACTTGCATCACCCGTTGAACAGTGAGTTGGTTTCGGTGCTTAAATCGGGAGAGATTGGTGAACTTCGCTCCATCCACACGTCTTATATTGCGTCGATTGCGCAGTTTGTTAATCCAGATAGTAAAGGTGCTTTGTATAACTTAGGTTGTTATCCAATGTCATTGGTGCATTTGGTGGTGAAAACCATGTTGGGTGAACAAACCTTTGAGAACCGTTCAATGACAGCGATTGGCCGAAGAGGCCATGACGGTAATATCTGTGAATCGAGCTTGATGATGCAATTTGGTGAGCAACAAACGGTGAGCGTACACACTGCCGAAGATCATGGATTGAAACACCAGTTCACCATCCTGGGTAGCAAAGGCTGTATTACGTTAGACTCGAATCCATGGCTACCAACGCAAGATAACCAGTTTAGTGTGGAAATTTACGAGACGTCTAAGCGTGAAGTGTCTGTATCGGCAGCCGGGGACGCTTTCTTCTATCAAGTGCGCAATGTTCGCCAAGCGGTTGAAGCAGGGCGTACATCGTTAGAGAACCCTTGTGCAACATGGGAAGACTCTCACCGTATTATGCAGCTACTGACTGAGTGGGAATCACTGGCTTCAAAGTAAGTCTGCACTTAAGTGAAATAGACTAATGAAAATAGAAACGGCGCACTAAATACAATGATTAGTGCGCCGTTATTATTTTGTGTCCAGTCTGGATTAAATACGGTTGTCGCCGGTGCTGAACGCAATGATTTGGCTGATCTCAGACAGGCTTCTACCACTTTCTTGCTGCCATTGAACAAACGCTTTGTTGGTGGCATCGAGCGATTTCTTCGTATCTTTGCCACCTTCAATGATCTTGCAATTACGCAGGTAAGCTTCAACGTCGCTAGACAAGATAAAGGTATCAACGCCCATTTGACGAAGTGTGTAAGGACCTGTATTGCCACCTAGGCGATTACCGCGTTTCTTCAAATACGCCCATAGGTCGGTGATTTTCTCTTGCGGCCAATCGGCAACCATTTTGCCAAACGAGCCGTATTCGATTTTTGCTTCGTGGATCATACGAGCATTAGCAGGAATCGACATGACTTTAGTGAGGTGGCGAATGATGCGTTTGTCGGTTGCTTTGGTTTCCCATTGCTCGTCTGACAGCATCAACAGCGGCTCAATCTTAAATCCGAAGAACACTTCTTCGAAGTTCGGCCACTTGTTGCGAACCACGCTCCACGAAATCCCACTTTGGAATACCTTCATTGAAAAAGCGGCCAGCCAACGGTCGTCGGGAATCGCTGCCAGCTCTTCTTTGCTTAGTGGATGAGATAAAAGCGCTTCAAGTTGATCTTCACCACCTTTACGCTCGGCAGCGCGCTGATAAATCGCGTCAAATTTTTCGATACTCATAAAAGAAGTTAGTCCTAGTTTATGTCGATATTTGGGAAACATACTACGCTTAAGTGGCTGAATCGTAAATTGATGGAGTGTCACAAATGAAGAAGGTCACATTAACGTTTGTCGGGGAAGGTTCGGATCGTATTGCGGAAAAATTCTATGCGTGGATGACGGACGGTGGGTTAGAAGACAGCATGATTGAGAATTTATCTGACCGTGAAATCTCAGTTGTTGGCATCAGTGATATGGATAATGAAACGCGTGATGTGGTGATCAATACGGAAATGAACTAACGAGTCGTCTTTCGTCAGCTATTAGAATCAGATAAAACAAAGCCCTTCACGAGAAGGGCTTTGTTGCGTTTATAAGCGTGAGAGCCTAGTTATTTAACAGTGTCAGACCGCTTGGTAGTGCATCACCGAAGATACGCTTCGATTCGCTCTCAGATAGCTCTTTGACTTCTTCAACCAGTGATACCCAAGATTCAGGTACCTTGCTTTGCTTCAACTTAGCCAGTACCTGCTCACGGTAGTCGTCAGAGATATCGAATAGGCGGTCGCCCGTTTTACGACAAATCATTACGGCTGCGAAAGCGATCATTGGCTCTTTCTGCCAGTTCTGCTCTAGCAGCTTAGGCAACCACTGTTCCGCTTGTTCACGAGGAACGACGTTATGCTGACTGCCATATAAAGGCGTACGCGATGCCAAGCGACCCATTGCCCACCAGTGCGCTTGTTCGAACTGGTTATGGTTGATGGCTTTGCTCAAGAACCACGTTGCCAATAGAACTTTGTCTTCGACTTCTAGATGCTCTAGAGAGGCAGACAAGCGAACCATCGACTCGTAACCCATGTCTTGCGCTGCTTTGGCGGATTGTGGGTTTTTCATCGCGCCAGGGTGTAGGTATTTCGCGATGTCCGCCAAGATAGTTTCTTGCTGCTCTTGGCTTAAACCACCGGCAATGCGACGCCAGAATACCCACCAGTCAGTCCAACCTTGATGGTTCTTAAACTGAATGTTTTGCTGGTAGAGACCCCAAACTTGCTCAATGCGCCATGAGTCGGTTGGATCGCCAAAGCCCGGACGCAGTGCAAAACCTGCCAAACGAAGCCAGTTTTTCTCGTGTTGTTCAGAACGACGGCGACGCTTACGACCTTGTGCAAAGGTATCGAACAGTTGACGTAGGGTAGTGAAATCCCATTCATCACGTTTGCCCAGTTTCTTCTCAAGATCTTTGGCTAAGGTTTTGATCTCTTTACTTTCCGCGCTTTTCTTATTACCGCTGTAAAGGCGAGCGATCAGCTCCTTACATTCGTTCAGTTTAGGGTGAAGCTTAACTTGCTCGCTGTCATCGGTTTGCTTATTACGAACTTCGAATTCTAGCTCCCAACGTTTGCTATCGTCTTCTGCGCTGACACATTCCATCTTAAGTGTGCCGACTTCAGTCAACTGACACGCCAGTTGCACTTCTACACGCTCTTTCTGGTTGGCTTGTAGCTCGGCGCCTTCACCTTCAAGGGTGGTGATATAAGGCGGAAGAGGAGCAAACAAGTCCGGATCAACGTCAACCATCACACCGTTTTGAATAGCGGTGTTATTGGTTAAGGTGTCGTGGGTAGAAGTCAGCAGGTTAAAGCGAACGGGTTCACCTAGGGTAAGCGAGAAACGACGACCACTTAAGCGGATCTCGTGACCTTCTTCTGTGCCTTTTGCAAGCAAACAGAGCGCTTTGCCCATCTTGTTCTTCTCTTGAAGATGCAAGAAGTAAGAACGTGCTGCACCACCACCAATTTTTAGCTGTGCACCACGACGTGCTTTACCAAACGCAACAGCACCCAGTGCAACAGACCAATCTGGATGTGGGTTGTCTAATACCGTAACCGGAGCACCACGCCAATCGGACAGTAGGGTAGTGACTCGCTCAGTCACAAGCTCACTATTGAACACACCACCGTTGAGTAGCAAACCGACTGGAACGGCATTTTGTTTGTCGTCTTCAATGCCAAGAGCGGCACGAGCAACTTGTTGGTGCTGAGTTAAGAACTCGGCAACGTGTTTGCTCACTGCTGGGTCGGCAACGTATGGAAGACCAAACTCGACAACCGCGCTGCGGCGTTTGTCCGGCACTTCACTGAAATCAGAAAGCGGGAAGAAGCCATCTAAAGCGATTTGGTGCACTTCTTGTTTGCTCAGCCCAATACTCTTTGTTCCGCCAAGAAGTTTCGAGCCGCTGCCTAGCATGGTGATTTTTACTTCTTCAGGTGCGCTCGATGAAAGTAGGTTTTCTTTCGCCTTGCGAGTTTGCTGAATCAACTTAGTCAGGCTTGCGGCAGTGAGCTTCTTACTTTGTTCCCCTTTATTTTGAGAAAGGCGGCTCTCCGCAAGGTGCGCTAATGCTAAATCGAGGTTATCACCACCAAGCATCAAGTGTTCGCCAACGCCAATACGGTCAAGGGCTAGCTCATCTTGAGAAGAGAAACTGGCTTCAATCAAGCTCAAGTCGGTAGTACCACCGCCCACATCACACACCAGAATCAGCGGTAACTCTTTGAGTTCATCCGCTGCGGTTTGCTGGTGGCGTGCGTACCAGTCGTAACATACGGCTTGTGGTTCTTCGAGCAGGACGATTTTCTTTAAACCAGCTAGCTGTGCCGCTTCAAGCGTGAGTTTACGAGCGGTTTCATCGAACGACGCTGGAACGGTCACAACCACATCTTGGTCTTCTAACTTATTGCTAGGATGACGGTAGTTCCATGCTTGGCGAATGTGGTTGAGGTAGCTTGCGCTGGCAATGACGGGAGAGACTTTATCTACGTCTTGCGCACCAGCCCAAGGAAGAATGTCTGAACTACGATCCACTGCTTGGTGCGATAGCCAGCTTTTAGCACTGGATACTTGACGTCCTTCCACCTTAGCGCCTAATTCACGAGCCCATTCACCCACGATCACATTACTAATGTCGCCAGAGACAGGTTCGTTTTCCCAAGGGAGTGTTAGGTCAGAAGGGGAGATTTGACCAACCGCAGGGTGATAGCGGAAAGAGGGCAGCAATGGTTTACGAACCACTTCACCCGGACCAATCAATTGGTCGATGTCGAATAGGGATACTTCGGATTGTTCAAGGTTGTCGGTGATTTCACAATACGCCACCACAGTGTTTGTGGTGCCAAGGTCAATACCAACAAGAAAACGAGGAGATGCCATACAAACCTTCGTGTATTTAAAAACGGCACCCGATTGGATGCCGTTTGATTTCTATTTATTCTTCTTCGTTTGAGTTGCTTTTCGCGTCTTCGCGCACATCGAACTCAACATGCCATTTTTGACCGTTATCAGCGGCAATGGCTTCTAAGTAAAGCGTACCAAGCTCTGTGACACGAGAGGCTAGGGTTACCGGAACCACTTCACCTTCACGACGACCTTCAGATACAGGCAGCGTTACTTGGATTTCTGGAAGCTCTTCAAGCTCTTCTGGTGCCCAGTAGTCTAGGTGAGTACCTGCTAGGTCATCACGACGAACCGTTGAGCCGAAGAATTGGAAGTTAACTGGCTGACCGATGATCAAACCAAACTCTTGGCTTGGTACGTCAACGCTTGAGCCTTCTTCCATACCAAATGGCGCAACACAAAGTGCTTCCATTGGAGGCGCCATGCCTGGAATCGCTGGCATTGCACTTTCGATACCGACGTAGTAAGCCGAAGCAATACCACCACGGATACGAACACCTTGACCACGACGCACAGAGCCGTAGTAAGCCGCACCGCTAGCAACTGCAAGGTCTAGATCCACACCTGTTAGGCGTTTCGCCATTTCTGCATCTGCTTCAATTAGCCATTCGTTGATCGTGTCTTCTAGACGAGTTGCTAGAAGTTTCGATTTCAGAACACCACCGTTGAATAGGATTGCGGTTGGCTTGATGAAGTCAGCTGATTGCGCTGCATCCGCACCTGGCATACCAGGCATGTTAGCGAATGGGTTGAAATCTTGAGCTGCTGCTTCTGCGCCATTTCCTGAAGCAGAAAGGGCATTAGCTTGCTTAGACAAGAATGCAGCAATGTGACGAGTGATGCCTGCATCTTGTGCGTAAGGCAGACCCATTTGCGTTAGTGCACCACGGTTACGTTGAACAGGGTGGTCCGTAATCGCAACTTGAGGGAAGAAGCCGTCAACCAGTGTTTGTTGTACTTCTTCTTGAGTCAGTTCTGTTTTCAGCGTTGCGCCAAGCAGTTTAGAACCACGGCTTGGTACTACAATTGGCACTGACTGAAGCTCGCTGTCGTTCAATAGCGCTTCTTTCGCGTCACGACATGCGTGTGTCATTGCCTGAACTTGCCATGGCTGTAGCTCTTTGCCTTCTTGCGCCAGCTTCATCTTCAAGCGGTACGCAAGTGCAAGGTCCATGTTGTCACCGCCAAGTAGGATGTGTTCACCTACCGCGATACGGTTCAGAGTTAGGTTGCCGTCGTCTTCAGTTACTTCAACCAAAGAAAGGTCGGTTGTACCACCACCGATATCGACCACAAGTACGATGTCGCCAACTTCAACTTCGTCGCGCCATTTGTCGTTGCTGTTATCGATCCAGTTGTAAAGCGCAGCTTGTGGCTCTTCTAGAAGTGTTAGGTGCACAAAACCAACGTTGCGTGCTGCTTCTGCAGTTAGATCGCGAGCAGCAGGATCAAAAGAAGCAGGAACCGTAATAGTCACGTCTTGATCGGCAAGGTTGTGATTTGGGGTCGCGTGATTCCAAGCGTCTTTTAGATGCTCTAGGTAAAGCTCTGTCGCACGAAGAGGGGAGACTTTTTCCACTTCTTCTGGGCTACCTGCTGGCAGGAAAGCATCACGACGGTTCACACCTGCGTGGCAAAGCCAAGATTTCGCACTTGCAACAAGACGAATTGGTGTTTTTGAACCTAGGTTACGTGCAATTGCACCAACTAGAGCTTTTGGCTCGCTCGACCACGGAAGAACGCGTGATTGCGGGTTCATTTCGTGTTCGTGCGGCTGGTAAAGGAAAGAGCCTAATTGGCTGCGAGTCTCTACCGTACCCGGCGCAGTCAACTGCGGGATAGGCATCACTTCAACGCGAGCGTCTTCGTCGTGAGTATCAACAAAAGACATCACACAGTGTGTTGTACCTAAGTCGATACCAACACTGAATTTAGGCGTCTGTTGAGTTTCAACAGACGCTTCTTGAGAATGGTTTTCTTGGTTCATGTGTTCCATTACAGCTCAACCTCAGCTGGAGCGATCACAGATGCGTCGTAGTTCTCAGCCAGTTTAGGCAACGTCATTGATGTTGCCTTCCAACCTTTGTGAACTAGCGTGCCGTTAAATGGCGCGCTGCCTGTTACGTTGCCAGTTAGGCGGATTTCTTGTGGGTTGAAGCCTTCTTCAACCGTAATGCGAGTTTCTTCGTCTTCGTTACGAACGTGCGCTAGCGTCACGTAGTCGTTCAGTACTTTCTGACCACCAGTGTGGATTACGCGAGCGGCTGCGCCTACTTCTTCATCAGAGAATGACGTTAGGTCTTCTTTTAAGAAGTCAATCAGACGAGCTTCTTGTTGCATGATAGAAAGCAGCTGCATTGCAGAGTCTGTTGATACGGTTGCAAGTTTTGATTCAACTTCTACAACACGCTCTACGACTTTCTCTACTTCCACTACTTTTTCTACTTCAACGATCTTCTCAACTGGTTTCTCAACCTCGACGATTTTCTCGACTGGTTTTTCTACCACTTTCTCGACCACTTTTGATTTGCGCGACACTGCAACTAGAAGAAGCAAAACGCTCGATGCGGTTAGGCCAGCGTGAAGCATATCGAACGTTTGAGGAATTAGGTTCAAATCAATGTTCATGACGTTTTTTCTCTTTCTATTGATTTATTGGTGCTCAGTATTGGCTCATATTTGTTCACTAAAACGATCGTCTTTGCGATCTTGCACCAAGTTTAGACATTAAAATGATGACGGATGGTAGCATATTCAAGGCTTAAGGCTGTAATAATTCGTGACTATACCGTACGAACAGAGTGAAAAATCGACGATCAGACTCCCCAATATAGGTTGTTGCTTGATGTTTGTGCATTGCTAACGCAGTATTTCAATAGATCCCGAAGTTTAACTTACGGAAGTATCAAAAATTACGATATGACACAAAGCACCGCTCATAAGAGCTTTATAAAACGACATTCAGACTCTATTTTAGCTTTTTTGGCGACTTTATGTGTCACTGCTGGTGTAGTCGGTGCTGCTTATACAATGCAGCAACGGTATACACAGACTACGTTTGATACTTTAGCCGACCGACAAGCAGAATCACTTAAAGCAAACGTCGAGAATGATCTAAAGTTCATTGGTGCGGGCGCAAACTTTTTCCATTCGATTGAGCGAAGCTATTGGCCATCGTTTCCCATGTATGCGGAACAAGTGATTAATAGCTCGCGAAGTCTCATTGGACTTCAATGGATGCAAAAGGTCGAATTCGAAGATCTTGATGAACATATTTTAAAGACCCGTCAAAAATTTCCAAACTTCCAACCGTTTACCGTTCCTAAAGATGGTCCCAAAACCTACGGGTACATTTTTGAACACAATGAGCCAATTTTTATCGCGTCGGATATCTACCCAAGAACACCGGAAAACCTTTCTCTATTGGGTTTCTATTTTTCGCGCAAACGCTTCGATTTAATCTTGGATGATATTTCCGAAAATGGGCGAGCGAATGTCTCGGATAAAGTTCGCTTACTGCAAGATGGTTATGACAAGTCCATACCTAAGACTGGGTTGCTGGTGTTCCATCCAGTGTTCGACTTCGAGAACAAATATTTATTAGGAGTAGTGACCGGCGTTATCCGAAGTACGGTTTACTTTGAGGATTTGATTACGAAAACCGCGACGGAGCTCGATATGTCGGTGCGCGTAGAAGACTTGGGATTCGACGCAGCAGATGACCCTGTTCTCTTCCAAAGTGCTAGCTGGGATAACATTCGAGGAACCGTTATAAGCCGAACCATTCAACTGCCTAACCGTGAATGGCGTATTGACTTTAAGCTTTCTGACGCAGTCTCAGCTTGGGAGCGTTCTATTTTAGCGGGCACGACGCTAGCCGGATTGGTAATCGCCTTTTTGATCAGTTGGATTGTGAATTTACAGTCTCGAGAAAAAGAGCGCTTAGCGGTCATGTTGGAGCTCAAAACCGTTGAATTAAAAAGAATGGCAGAGCGAGACCCTCTAACTCAACTACTTAATCGCCGAGCATTCAACGATTATTTGCTCAATCAGATAAACAAAGGTGTTAACTTCGCCTTGGTTGGTTTTGATATCGACCACTTCAAAGTGATTAATGACAAACACGGCCATTTAGGTGGAGATGAAGCGTTACAACATGTCACTAAGCTGGTCAGTGCTAATTTAAAACCGGGAGATAAGTTTTACCGAGCTGGTGGTGACGAGTTTTGTATTATTTCTAAAGTCATTGATAGAGCAGTGCTAGAAGCTTACCTAGAAAAGTTACGGAGTGTTGTGGCAAGTACGGCTTTTGATTATGGTGATGCGTCAATCATCTGTACGTTGAGTATCGGTGCGGTTATCCATAAAGAAGAAGATCCTGAGAGCTTGTATCACAAAATGGATAGTCAACTCTATTTGAGTAAAAAAAACGGCCGTAATAATGTGTCGATCGGCGATTAAATGGGCGCACAAATTCGAGTTTTACGCCGTGTTACGATAGAATCGCACGCTTTAAATTTTTATGTTAGGAACCAAGGCAAACTATGAACCATAACCGTATTGTATGCTTCGATTTAGAAATGTGTTGCTGGAACGAAAATGGCGTCGGCAGCACGGGTGAAATTATCGAAGTGGGGTTAGCTGAAATAGATTTGTCTAAAGGTGAGATAGTCAAGCGTGCTCAATACTACGTGAAACCAGAACACGATGAAGTGTCTCTGTTCTGCGCTGAGTTAACGGGCATCACACCACGTAAGATTGAAAAACAAGGACGCCCACTAGAAGAAGTGCTTAAATCTATGGTTAAGAACTTCGGTGGTCGCAACAAAATCTTTGCATCTTGGGGGCGAGATGACCTCATTCTTCTAGAAGAGTGTAAGCAAAAAGGTATTGAAGCACCATTCACAGAGTTCATCAACTTAGCGACACTCTACCGTATTCAAAATCGTCTTAAGGATAAGCGTATTGGTCACCGAGCAGCTCAAGAAGCAAAAGGCATTGATTGGGAAGGGCGCCAACATTCTGGTTATGTGGATGCGTACAATTTAGCGAAGCTTGCTCTGACTATGCTTTAATGGTCCGCTATAGATAGGCAAACTTGTAATCAAATCGTCATTCAACCATTGTTGTTTTGTCATGGAATCTGTTTAGTGTAGAGCTCGTTAAACACATTCATATCTTGACCAGTATTTTAATAACAATGTCGTTGGCTTATTGAAAAACGCGCAGAGTGCGCGTTTTTTTATGGCTACAGAAGCGATATCTGTTGTCATTCTAGGGGTAGCTTAGAGTTAGCCAGCGACTTATATACTCATCTCGTCACTTTACTGAGACTGTAACTTCGCTCGAATGAACTCGCTGTGATCAACATAGAGTAGCTCTGCTGTTTTACGGATCACCGCGTCTTCTAGCGGGTCAATTTCGCCGTCTGCGTAAGCGACTTCCCACATGCTTTTGATTAAGTTGTAACGAGTTTCTTGAGTCAGTTCTCTTAGTTGAGAGGTAAAGTCGTACAGCGAAGCGGAATCTTTTATTTTCTGTTGCGCTTGCTCTAACAAAGTATTTGATTCTTCTTCATTTAACGAAAGCAGTTTCATCAATAAAGAGCGCTTTGTTTCTTGTTCTCTATCATCGACACTATGGTCTGCGCCAGAAACTTCACAAAGCAAACACGCGATAGCCATGTTAGGGGAAAGTGTGTTGGTTTGGCTTAAATCAGAGCCATCAATGAGTTGTTTAAATAATGATGTGAGAGAATTAAACATAGTGAACACCGAGCTATTGTTTATTTGGTTAACATGGTAATAAATACGGAAGATCTCAAGGTGCGATACCAAATTTAGCACGCCGTTGACATTTAAGAACGGCCACTTTCTCCCCAAAAAACCTAAACTCCTGAGTTAGTTCAAGGTGACTTGCCACTTACAAAGGGCAAGTCATTTTGGGATTGATACTCAGCTTTCAGCACGTGTCGGTGGAAAATGAACTTCGTCACCATCACTCGTCAGAATACTAATTTGACTTGGTTTGCCTTCATCATCAAGACGTAGCTCACCAATGGCACTATGGTTAACCAAGCGATAAAAGTTGTGCGTACTTGGTGCGCGTTTGTAAATCTTGAGTCGTTTACGTTTTGTGAACCAGTTTAAAGGTGAGCGAGGGCTGTATAGCAGTCTATCTAGGCCATCACAAATATTGAGCAGTTGTGTAGGGAACTGATTTTTAATTCCACTACAGGTGATTTGATAGATATTCGGACTGTTTTTTCGATAGCGGAGCTTAATATCGTATGCAAAAGAGTAGTGTACGTCGCCAGAGAGAATAACAAAGTTAGTTGGTGTCTTTGTGTGTGTGAAAATACTAATAAGAGTATTCGCACTTCCGGGGTGAGCCATCCAGTTTTCAGCATCAACCATCAATGGTTTACCAAGCATGGTCACCACACGTTGTAGTGCTTCGATAAATTTCACACCAAACATTGGCGCGGCAGAAACAATAACAACTTTGTCTTGGTGCACGAGTTCTTGGTGGAACTCAATCATCGCTTCCCAGTCCATTAAGCCAGAAGGTTTGTTCATTTTAGACTCAGAACGCCAGCGTCTGGTTCGTGTATCTAGCACGACAACTTTTGGTGTCGTAGGAATGGTGTAGTGCCAATTCTCAAAGCGATACAAATATTGAATAAATGCATCTTGGGTTTGCGAGGTTCGCTCATCGATAAAGCGTTGAGCGAGGCTCATAAATTCATCATTGAATTTTTCTGGCGCATTTCCCCAACCTTGGCAAAGCCAGTAAGCAATCAAGCTATTACCGATAATGCGTTTTGCAAACGTGTTGCTGTATGCGGCTTGTTCCCAGCCTATGGTGAGATTCCAATCGTCGGTGACATCGTGATCATCAAAAATCATATAGGTTGGAATGTGAGCGAGTAAGCGTTGAACCTTGTCCAGACCTGCGACGAATTTATCAATTTGTTTTTTTTCTTCGCGCCATTGCTGCTGCCATTTGGGTTCAAGAACTTCTCCGCCGACAGTAAATTCGTTTTCTAATAAACGATCCGTTCGAACAAGCTTCCACAAGGTCGGAGACCAAACCAATAAGTACATTGCAAAGCACTCAGCAAAGCTTATTAGGTGATTCTCACACTCTTTGGCGCTGAATATTGGTGTCCCTCGGTGTGGAAAAAACTTACTTAGTAAACTGTCATCACTCACATAATGAGGCAACAATTTATCTCGACCATAATAGCAAGCAGGGTGTTGGTAGAGGTCATTGGTATTTTTTATCGGAGCTTGATCGAATTCTTCGCCTGGCAAACCCAATAAAGCTATGACTTGCTCAATGGCATCGAGAGTGGGGCCTGCAACATGGTCTGCATAGATTTGATCACCACTCATGATGAGCATATCTGGTCTTTCTTCAATGGATTGAGACGCGATTTTATGATCCGCAGCGACCAATGTATCATCACTGAAGTGATGGGGATTACGGCAAGAGCCATGTAAGAGATAATCCGCTTTTTCACTAACGAGGAACTCAATACCCAAGTTTGGCGTATTATCTCGCTCATAAGTCAGGTGAGGGAGAAGTTCCGTCACTAAGCCATATTGCGTTTTTATTTGATAGCGTAACGCTTGATGGGTTGGAAACTCGCCTTCTAATTTAAGTAAGCAACACCACGCATTGAGGCCGATTTGAAGCTGTTCTTTTTGTTCACTTAAAGGGGCTTGATAAAGGATGGAGGCATTTTCATCCGTAATTTGCACCATACCCTCCAAGCGTTGGGTGGTGACTAGCCAAATATTGATTTCAGTTGCGGTCACTTTACGTAGGATCGGACCTGCAACGACAAGAGGAAGTGAAGAAATTTCAGTCGTGTTCATCAATGCTGGCAAAACGGCTCCTTATGTGTCAGCTTCTTCTTCTAATATTTCGATAACTTGCGAGCTACTAAGTTCATGTCCCATAAGGAACAAACCAAGCATCGCATCGGCTTTTGACGCGTTATCACTGTATTCATCCAAAATTTGCTGAAGCCGAGTTCTAATTAGGTCGATTTCGTGTTCGACGAAGCCACGCCCTTCTTCGTCACCTTGACCATCTTCTGGTGCATTATCAAAGTGCAAAAACAACATGTCACCATCGAGTTGAGTCCCTATCAACCTCTCTGGCAGCCATGCTTCTCCCATCACAATGTCTGGGTCTGTGTCTGCGGGTAAATGATTCAAGGTAGAGATGAGTTCTGATGCTTTCACTTTTTACTTCATTATGTTTGATTTAGAACTAAGCTAGAGTTTAAGCGCTTGTTGTAATGGTAAAATATTCGCAAACAAGCTCACCTAGTCGTGCAATATTAATATGATCTTGGGACTCAAACTGTCACGAGGATGACAACATTTGCCATTGTAACGGCTATCATCAGCAGAACATAAGCTTTTAATGGCAAATCATTGATGTTTGCCTGCTTCTCAACCAACATTTTTCGAACTCATGAAGAGATTAATTCTAACAACACTCGCTTTACCTTTAGCTGCGGTAGTTTCTTCTGCGCATGGTGCAGAAGAACAAACGTGGGGGATTGCTGCGATGTATCGCACAGCATCGATTCCGTTTTATACCGCCGATAATGACTCTACGGTGAGTACATTTGTACCAATGATGTTCTTTGAAAACGAACATGTGTATATCAATGGCATTGAAGGTGGCGCTTTTTTGTATAATGAGAGTGATTCCGACTGGCGTGCGAGCGCACTCATGCGATTGAGATTTGTCGATATTCCCATGTCGCTACAAAATGCTAATGAAGGGGACAGAGTCGATTTCGGTGGGCAAGTGCGTTATAGCATTAACGACAATTGGCGCGCAGAAGTAGAGTTGATGACGGACGACGAACTCCAGTTTCACTCTAATTACCGCCTTGCTGCCAATTATGTATTTGGGGATTGGGAATTAGAGCCATCGATTACGATTCGATACAAAGACGCTGATTTCAATAGTGAATATTACTCCTTTAAGGATATTACTGGCGAGAGAATTGGAGCTGGACTTGACACCAATCTTGGTATTAAAGCGCGTTACCATGTAACTTCAAATTTGTATTTACTGGGTGAGACGAGTGTTACTCGCTTAGATGATAACGCCTACAACAGTCAGCTTGTAGAAGATCGATATCAGGGAGAAGTGTTTGTCGGTTTTGGCTTTTTCAACGATAAAAGCAAAGCTCCGAAACCGACACTGAGCAATAAAGCATATCTACGTATTGCGCATGGTTGGGCGACGCCTTCGAACATCGGTGAAATATTTAGCTTTGAGAGAGAAAAAGACCCATACGACAATCAACTTACTTCATTGTTTTATGGGCATCCATTAACGGATGAGCTGTTTGGTTTTCCTCTTGATATTTATTTAACGCCAGGGTTGGTTCATCACTGGTCGTCCAGTGTTCAGTCTGCGAGCACAGAATACGTCATGGCGATTAAGGCTTATTATACGGTTAATTGGCCTACGACTTGGCGATTTGGTGTAGCGGAAGGTGTGTCATACATTGATAGCATTACCTATATTGAAGGCACAGAAATGGAAGACAAGGGTTATACACCAAGCAAGTTGCTCAACTACCTAGATTTCTCGTTTGATGTCAATGTAGGCGATCTCTTCAACCAAAAGAGCTGGAACAATATGTGGGTGGGCTATTCATTGCATCACCGCTCGGCGATTTTTGAAAGCGCTTCGCAGTTTGGGCGAATTAAAGGTGGGAGCAACTACAATACTATTTATTTCCAGTTCGAGTTTTAGCGCATCACGAGATGCATATAGGTCGGATTTGCAACTGACTTATTTATCGCCCATTATGAGTAATGATGAATAATACTATGCTGCTTTCAACGAGAAATTTCGTATATCGTGCCAGAGTTAAGGCTGTTTGTGATGCATCTGATGAATCGGATGGCATAAGCACCATGAGTATCGACTCCTCATTCAATCTTCAAATTGAAGCGATAAATTGTACCAACGCTGAATTTGCCAAACGCTTTTTTGCCATTCACGGAGAAGGGCACTTGGAGGGCGATGAATGGTTGGTGTTGTACGTCAACTCTCTTGACGTTAAGGCGGGAGACAATATAGAAATCCGTAGCGATGTCGCGTTTAATGCGATGATCGAGAATATGATAAGCGAAGCTGAGCGGTCTTTAGAAAAAGTCTACCTCGATGCAATACGCAACTTGGAGAAAGTGAATCGTTTTTGACGATGTTAGAGACCCTATAAATACGATCAAGGCATCAGGATCCAAAAAGGGATTGGCGCGAACCAATCCCTTTTGTATTCTGGTTTATTCTAACTTACGCCATTGTTGCAAGTTGGCTTTGCGCTTCTGAAATGCCTTTTGCAGCCGCATCTTCACCCATGTTTAGCGCTTCTGCGTAAACAAATTCCACATCAGTGATTCCTACAAAACCCAGCACAGTGCGTAGGTATGGCGTAACGTTGTCAGTTGGTGAATCTTTATGAATACCACCACGAGTCGTTATTACAATCGCCTTTTTACCTTCAATCAAACCTTGAACGCCGTTTTCTGTGTATTTGAATGTCACGCCTGCACGAGCAATCAAATCAATCCAGTTTTTAAGCTGAGTCGGGATGGTGAAGTTGTACATTGGAGCGGCAATAACCAAAGTGTCTGCGGCCTTTACTTCTTCAATAAGGGTGTCAGACAAGTCGACCACCGCTTGCTGTTCTTGTGAAAGATCTTCCGTAGCGCGCAGTGCAGTCGCAACGGCGAAGTCCAAAACAGGTAGCGGGTTTGCAGCCAAATCACGAACAGTAAGCTTGTCTTGGTCTACATTTTTGATGAAGTCTTCAACCAATTTGTTTGATTGAGAGTAATCGCCAAGGATGCTTGATTTTAGAGCTAGTACACGAGACATAATGGTTATTCCTTAAATAAGTGCTTTCGACTATGGGAGCCATTATAAGCAACGTAAGTGAGTTCAAAAGCCTAGCGATTCGCTGAACATGTTCGAAAAAATTGAATGAGCTTTCGGTTATCTTGTTACAGATCTTGTGTGATACAATCCGCGCAGTTTTTGTAATGAAAAGAATAGGAAACGCTTTGACTTCGTCACAGCCCCCAAAAAAGAATCTAGCTGAAGAGCAAGTGACACCGTCAAATGGTGCGCAAAAAGCGACAGCGAAACAAGCTCAAACACCTCAGGCTCAAGTGAATAGCGCGGCATCTCTGCGTAAAGCGCTGAATCAGTGCATGATGCGCGACCGTTTCCGCTTGAGTAAACGTATTTCTGGTGCAAGCAAAATTAAGAAGGACGCAGCGCGTAATGCTGTGTTCGACGAAATCGCATTAGACATCGCAAAATCCATGATGGTTGCAGAGCAGCGCAGCAACTACAAACCAACGATTGAATACCCAGAAATCCTGCCTGTAAGCCAAAAACGCGACGATATTGCGAAAGCGATCGAAGAAAACCAAGTGGTTATCGTCGCGGGTGAAACCGGTTCTGGTAAAACCACTCAGCTACCAAAAATCTGTGCTGAGCTTGGTCGCGGTAAATTTGGTCTGATTGGTCATACTCAGCCTCGTCGTCTTGCAGCGCGTTCGGTTGCTAACCGTATTGCCGAAGAGATGGAAACCAAGCTTGGTGAGTTTGTTGGTTACAAGGTTCGATTCAACGATCAGATCTCTGAAAATACCCAAATCAAATTGATGACGGACGGTATCTTGTTGGCTGAAATTCAGCATGACCGTTTCTTGAATCAATACGACACCATCATTATCGATGAAGCGCACGAGCGTAGCCTCAACATCGATTTCATCTTGGGTTACTTGAAAGAGTTGCTGCCACGTCGTCCTGATTTGAAAGTGATCATCACGTCAGCAACCATCGACCCAGAACGCTTCTCAAAACACTTCAACAATGCACCAATCATTGAAGTATCGGGTCGTACTTACCCAGTAGAAACACGTTACCGCCCACTAAGCGGTGATGACGACAATGATCGTGACCAGCTTGAAGGCATCTTCGAAGCGGTAGATGAACTGTGCGATGAAGGTTTAGGTGACATCCTGATTTTCATGAACGGTGAACGTGAAATCCGTGATACCGCAGATGCATTGTCCAAACGTAATCTGAAGAGCACGGAAATTGTGCCGCTTTACGCGCGTTTGTCGGCAGGTGAGCAGAATAAGATTTTCCAACCTCACACTGGTCGCCGAATTGTACTGGCAACCAACGTGGCAGAAACCTCGCTAACTGTTCCGGGCATTAAATACGTTATCGACCCGGGTACGGCGCGTATCAGTCGATACAGTTACCGTACTAAGGTTCAGCGTCTTCCAATCGAGCCAGTTTCTCAGGCGAGTGCGAACCAGCGTAAAGGTCGTTGTGGTCGTGTGGAAGAGGGTATCTGTATTCGTCTGTACTCAGAGGAAGATTTTGAGTCACGCCCAGAGTTTACTGACCCTGAAATCCTACGTACCAATCTAGCGTCGGTTATCTTGCAAATGACGGCACTTGGTTTGGGTGATATTCAAGCGTTTCCGTTTGTGGAAGCACCGGATAAACGTAACATCCAAGACGGCGTGCGTTTGCTGGAAGAGCTTGGTGCGATTAACTCTGAGGTAAAAGATCCGAAAAAACGCCTGACTTCCATTGGTCGCCAATTAGCGCGTTTGCCAATCGATCCGCGCTTGGCGCGTATGGTATTGGAAGCGCCAAAATATGGTGCGCTTAAAGAAGTGATGATCATCGCAGCTGCCTTGTCGATTCAAGATCCACGCGAGCGTCCTTCCGACAAACAACAATCTTCAGACGATAAACATCGTCGCTTCTTCCATGAAGAGTCGGACTTCCTGACATTTGTGAATTTGTGGGAATACATCCAAAAGCAGCAAAAAGCCTTGTCTAGCAATCAGTTCCGCAAACAGTGTAAGCAAGACTATTTGAACTACTTGCGCGTTCGCGAGTGGCAAGACGTGTACTTCCAAATTCATCAGTCGATGCGTGAGATGGAGTTCAAGCTTAACGATGAGCCCGCTTCTTACCATGGCGTACACAGTGCCATTTTGGTTGGTTTGCTGTCGCACATCGGCATGAAAGACCAAGAAAAGAATGAATATCAAGGCGCGCGTAATGCTCGTTTCCATATCTTCCCTGCATCAGGTCTATTCAAGAAACAGCCTAAGTGGATCATGTCTGCTGAGTTGGTGGAAACCTCAAAACTTTGGGGTCGTATCATCGCAAAGATTCAGCCAGAATGGATTGAGCCGTTAGCTAAACACCTTATTAAACGTAGTTACAGCGAACCACATTGGTCGAAGAAACGCGCTGCGGTGATGGCGCACGAAAAAGTGATGCTTTACGGCGTACCAATCGTACCGAAACGCTTGGTCAACTACGGCAGTATCGATTCGACCGTAAGTCGCGAAATCTTCATTCGTAGTGCATTGGTTGAGGGTGAATGGGAAACCAAACACGCGTTCTTTAAGCAAAACCGTAAGCTTTTACAAGAAGTGGAAGAGCTTGAGCATAAATCTCGTCGTCGAGACATCTTAGTGGATGATGATGAGCTGTTTGATTTCTATGACCAACGCGTTGGCACCGAAGTGGTGTCTGGTAAGCATTTCGATACGTGGTGGAAAAAGGCATCTAAAGAAAATCCGGAACTGCTGAACTTTGAAAAAGAGATGCTGTTCAAGGGTGATGCTAGCCATGTGACCGATTTGGATTACCCGAACTTCTGGCATCAAAATGGTTTGAAGCTCAAATTGAGTTACCAATTTGAACCAGGCGATGATAGTGACGGTGTCACAGTGCATTTGCCGTTGCCGATTTTAAACCAAGTTGAACCAGCGGGCTTTGACTGGCAGATCCCAGGTTTACGCCATGAGCTTGTGGTTAGCTTGATTAAATCGTTGCCAAAGACAATTCGTAAGAACTTTGTGCCTGCGCCGAACTATGCCGATGCATTCTTAGCGCGCGTTACGCCAATGGAAGCGCCGCTGTTAGATTCATTGGAGAAAGAGTTGCGACGCATGACGGGCGTAGAAGTGCTGCGTGAAGACTGGAACTTGGAACAAGTACCTGAGCACTTGAAAGTCACGTTTCGTGCGGTTGATCACCGAAATCGTAAATTGAAGGAAAACAAAGACCTTCATGAACTGAAAGAAAGTTTGAAAGACAAAGTTCAAGAAACGCTTTCCAAAGTTGCGGATGACGATATCGAACAGCAAGGTCTGCATACGTGGAGTTTTGGAGAATTGCCGAAAGTGTATCAACAAAAACGTGGCGGCTACGATGTAAAAGCGTATCCGGCGCTTGTTGATACCAAAGACAGCGTTGAAATCAAACTCTACGAAACGGAGTACGAGCAGATAACGGCAATGCGTGCTGGTCAGCGTCGCCTAATTTTATTGAACGTACCGTCGCCAATTAAATATTTGCACGCCAACTTACCGAACAAATCGAAGTTGGGTTTGTATTTTAACCCTTACGGCAAAGTGCTTGATCTGATTGATGACTGTATCGCCTGTGGTGTCGATAAGCTTATTGAAGAGCAGGGTGGCTTAGTTTGGGAGCCAGAGAAGTTCGAAGCATTGAAAGAACACGTTCGTGCTGAATTGGGTGACACCGTTGTAGAGATCGCTCAACAGGTTGAGACTATTCTGACCACGGCGTTTAGCATCAATAAGAAGCTAAAAGGCAAGATCGACTTCACAATGGCGTTTGCTCTGTCCGATATCAAAGCACAAATTGAAGGCTTGATCTTCAAAGGCTTTGCAACGGAATGTGGCTGGAAACGCTTGCCGGATATTCTTCGCTACATGCGCGCGATAGAGCGTCGTATGGAGAAGTTGCCAATCGATCCAAACAAAGATCGTTTACATATGCTGAAGATTGAATCTGTGACTCAAGACTATAAAGAGTTGCTGAACAAGATCCCGAAAGGTGTGGCCATTCCTGAAAATGTAAAAGAAGTGCGTTGGATGATTGAAGAACTTCGCGTGAGTTACTTTGCTCAACAATTAGGCACTCCTTATCCTGTTTCTGATAAACGAGTCAAAAACGCGATTGATGCTTGCTAATCAACCAGTAAAATAGTGTCAGATTTGTAATTATCGCTTAAGAAGTTGCTGGTACACTAATTGCTAGTAACTCAATAAGCATTATTTTTTAGTTCTGGGAGGCAATAGTTCGCCTCCCTTTATTTGTAGTACCAACGACTGAGTTATGCAGACGTGGGAATAATAAAGAGTAAAGGTAGATGATGAAAAAAACTCTATTAGCAGTGGCGCTACTTGGCGCATCTTCTGCGGCAATGGCGGATTCTTGGATTTACGGTGGTGCAACAGTAGGTCAGTCTGACTACAAAGGTGAGACAGACACATCATACTCTGTTCACGTTGGTACAGGCATTCTACCTATCATTGGTGTTGAAGCTGGTGTAACACAACACGGTGAGTTCAACGTAAATGGTCAAGACACTAAGCTAACTTCTTACTACGCAGCACTTAAGCCAAGCATCGACTTCGGTCCGCTACACGTGTACGCAAAAGGTGGTTTCCATCAGTGGGACAAAAAAGTGAAAGGCGGCAAAGACGATGACGATTTGGACCTAATGTACGGTGTGGGTGCTGAGTACTTCATTTTTGGCCCAATGTCTGTTGGTGCTAGCTACATGAACTACACTGCTGGTAAAGACGATATCAGCACGTTCTCTGTTAACGCAACACTACATTTCCTATAAGCGTCAAGCTTTCTAACACCATATGAAACACACCGGCTTTATGTCGGTGTTTTTTTGTCTGGAAGTCACAAAACAAAAGTTGAACATAAATTATTCACTTTTAGAGTCTTAAAATGCCTATGCTTTCCAATATATAGTGGCGATTAAATGCGCATATTTGCGTAATGTTTCGCTTAGGAATCGATCAGGAAGGGATAGTATGAAAAAAACACTCTCGTTATTCGCTCTAACGTTGTGCTCAACGTCAGCAATGGCTGACTCTTGGATTTACGCTGGTGGCCAAATTGGTCAGTCCGATATCGACAGCGAAAATGATACAACTTATGGTATTCATGTCGGTACTGGTATTTTGCCGTTCATTGGCATTGAAGCAGGCTACTTTAATCACGGCAAAGTGGATTTATCTTTGAGTGGCAGCAGGGGTAGTGCTGATTTGGTTTCGTCGTTAATTGTGAAACCAAATCAGCGCAGGTCTTCTCTATTTGCGCAGTGACTGGCTATGAACTTAAGTATTTCTTGTGTCTTTTCTAGTCTACAACCTACGACAAAATCAATCGTTAGACCTCATAATTTTTGTGTTGATATTATTTCCCCTTCATCTGTCTCGAATTGAGCCTAAAATGCAATAAACCACGACTTTTTGCAAAAATATGTGATTGCTGCTAAAATTCGTCCCGCTTTAAAACTTTAGAGTTCAAATTAATGGAGGGCGGTATTGGAGTTCTTCTCACCTGAGGGGCGTTTCAAATTCACGTTAAATTTGTATTTATGGATAATGCATTTAAAAAATATAGTATTGATACAACCGATTATCAGGTTGGACAGGATAACGTTCAAAAGTGGGGATTCGATATACATAACCCGGTTTTTGGCATTAGTGCGGGGCTCGTTGTTTTCTGTCTGATTTCACTTCTTCTTGTTGAGCCAACCACTGCTCGTGACGTATTAAACGGTCTAAAAAACGGAATTATCGAACAGTTTGATGCGTTCTTTATGTGGTCGACAAACTTCTTCTTATTGTTCGCCGTTGCTCTTCTTTTTTCTCCGCTAGGTAAAATCCGCTTAGGAGGCAAAGAAGCAACGCCGGATCACTCAACCGTTTCTTGGTTGTCGATGCTTTTCGCCGCGGGTATGGGTATTGGTCTTCTGTTCTGGAGTGTGGCTGAGCCGACCGCGTATTTCACTGATTGGTGGGGAATGCCACTTAACGCAGTACCATACACCGAAGAAGCAAAATCCCTCGCGATGGGTGCCACTATGTTCCACTGGGGTGTACATGGTTGGAGTATTTACGCACTCGTTGCACTAGCATTAGCGTTTTTTGCCTTTAACAAAGGTTTACCACTTTCATTGCGCGCGGCGTTCTATCCAATTTTTGGTGACCGTGCATGGGGTTGGTTAGGTCACGTTATTGATATCCTTGCCGTTTTGTCGACGCTATTTGGTCTTGCAACGTCGCTAGGTCTAGGTGCTCAGCAGGCGACCAGTGGTATTAACCATGTCTTTGGTCTAGAAGGCGGCATTGGTACACAAATGATTGTGATCACCTTCGTTACCTTTATCGCGGTGCTATCAGTGATTCGTGGTATTGATGGTGGTGTTAAGCTACTGAGTAACGTTAATATGGTGGTTGCGTTTGCGCTGCTTATTTTCATTACCTTCATCACGTTTGATACTGCGTGGAGCTCGCTACGCGACACAACAATGGCTTACATTGAAAATATTATTCCATTGAGTAACCCTCACGGTCGTGAAGATGAAACTTGGATGCACGGCTGGACGGTATTCTACTGGGCTTGGTGGGTATCTTGGTCACCGTTTGTTGGTATGTTTATCGCGCGTGTGTCTAAAGGTCGTACGGTTCGAGAATTCTTATTCGCAGTCATCGTTATTCCTACAGTTGTTACTTTGATTTGGATGTCTGTGTTTGGTGGTATCGCGCTTGACCAAGTGGTGAATAAAGTTGGTGAGCTAGGTGCAAATGGCCTAACTGATATTTCATTGACTCTGTTCCATGTTTACGATGCGCTTCCGTATAGTTCAGTGATTTCAATGCTTTCTATCGTGCTGATTCTGGTATTCTTTATTACATCGTCAGACTCTGGCTCACTGGTTATCGATAGTATTACCGCCGGTGGTAAGATTGATGCACCAGTACCGCAACGCATTTTCTGGGCGTGTATTGAAGGTGCAATTGCAGCCGTAATGCTTTGGGTTGGTGGTAAAGAAGCCCTGCAAGCATTGCAATCAGGTGTTGTTGCAACAGGATTACCGTTTACTTTTGTTCTGCTGTTGATGTGCGTAAGTTTGGTGAAAGGGTTAAGAACAGAACTGCCAGCTTACAAATAAATACAACACGATCCATGATTGAGTTTAAATGCCGAGCCTAATGTGCTCGGCATTTTTTATTTCTACTTTTCTTTTCCAATAATTTCGTTACAGTTTAGGCTTATTCCCACCTCATTAAACTGCATTATGTCACTGGCTAAACTCATTCTTATTCGTGGACTTCCGGGTTCAGGTAAAACAACCTTAGCAAAACAACTAGCGATAGAGCTTGGTGCTAAGCATTTTGAAGCTGACATGTATTTTGAAAATGATGAAGGTGATTATCACTTTGAACCAGTTCAATTACCTCAAGCGCATGAGTGGTGTTTTCAGCAAACTAGAAAGTGGTTGAACAAAGGGAGAGTCGTGATTGTGAGCAATACGTTTGTTCGACATTGGGAGATGAAGCGTTACATGGACTACTGCATGAAGAAGCGCATCGAGGTGGAAATTAAAGTGTGCCACGGAGCGTATCAAAGCATTCATGATGTACCACCAGCGACGATAGAAAAGATGCGACGCCAGTGGCAAGAATGACCGTTACCAGAACCGGAAGTTATTGACCTCGTCCGTCAATCATCACAACGAATGTTTTGCTCATGATTGAAAGGTCCATTGAAATCCAAGAGTAAAACGAACCTAAGCTTAGTGCGTAACTGTGGTCAAACCCAACTTTGCGTCTTACATCTTCAATGCATGCATCATAGCCTTGGTTAACCTGAGCTAAGCCTGTGATACCTGGTAACACGCCATATGTGCGCTCTACAAAATAGGGGATTTCATCTTCCAATTTCTGGTAGAAAGCTGGGCGTTCTGGGCGCGGCCCAATCATCGACATTTCACCTCTCAACACATTAAACAGTTGAGGTAGTTCATCTAAACGCGTTTTGCGTAAAAAGCGTCCTACTGGCGTGATGCGGGGATCATTTTCAGTTGCCCATACTGCGCCAGAGCGTTGCTCTGCATCAATATACATGGTGCGAAACTTCATGATTTGAAAAAGATCCATTTTTTCTGGTGTGCAGCGTCCTACTCGCAATTGGCGATAAATCACAGGGCCTTTCGATGTGGTTTTGATCGCTAGCGCGATAAATGGGAATAGTGGTGCAGTGACGACCAAAATAAGCATTGCAACCAGTACATCAAACGTTCTTTTCGCGTGGCATACATTTGAATCGTAGCGTGAGTTTTTCATGATGCTTTCCTTATTGGTTGACGCGTTTCCAACGTCCATTTTCCATTCCGAGTAAATACTTCATACCGCCGATAAAGTTGGCGAGATGACCAATGACGATGTAGCTAATCAGCTTAAAAGGTTTAATTGTGTTAAGTGCTGGCATCAAGTAAGTGATAAGCGCGATGCTATAAATACCAACTTGTGCGGACAGCATTACTTGAAACAGCGGATTGTGTGCCAGTAGTAGTGAGCAAATAAAGCAAACAATCATCAAATAGGGTGTTGCTAAGCGCAGAACCTTTCCCGATAGAAATGCAAAGGCAGTGCCACGATAACGAGGTAGTAGTAATTTCTTTAATTGCATGAGCTGCTGCATGTTACCCGCTGAAATTCTTAGGCGCCGCTTGAAATCTGCGTTGTCTGAGCTCTGTTCTAGTTCAAGAGCCAGCATGTTTGGCTCGTAAATAGCGCTATAGCCTCGCAAAACGATTCTCATAGGGAGAATAAAGTCGTCATTAATGGTGCTAACTTCCAGTGGTTCAAATAAGTGAGTTCTGAAAGTGTAAAACGCACCGTGGGAACCAATCGTTGAACCTAACAAAGATTCTTGGTGCTTTACTCGAGACTGGTATTGCCAATACGCCGCTTCACCTTGGTTATCAGTGCTCATTATTTGATATGTTGCGTTAACCACTCCAACGTTCTCATTTTGATAATGCTGACTAGCTAGCAATAGAGAATCGCAAGAAATCAATGCCGACGTGTCACTCAGTGCGGTAATGTCCGAGCTAACATGACGCATTTCTTCGTTGAGTAGGGCAACTTTACCGCGATTGACTTGGTGATCATTAATAATGAACAGAGTATCAGAGCAGATTGCTTCTTGAATTGTCGCTTGAGCAATCTCGGCTGTGTTATCTGTGCAGCCATCACATGCGATCACTACTCTTAATTTATCCCTCGGGTAGTCTAGGCTCGCAAGGTTACGGATCTTCTCTGCTATCCATTGTTCTTCATTGTAGGCGGGCACGATGACAGTAATAGAGGGTAGCTGGCTGTCTGTTTTGGAGGCTTTGTAAGCTCGCTCTACAAATGGTGCTTTGGTTTCGTCTTGCTGTTTTAAAGGAAGCCACTTAAGGAGCAGTGGGTACCCAACGTGATGATAGACAATCAAAAACGCGGATAAACCAAACCCTATAATCCAAAGTAAATCATTCATAGCTAGCCTCCTTGGCCAAACGTGAGTAGCGACTCACCATGTCTCTGATATCAAAGTGTTTGAGAATAAAAGTTCGAGGAGAGCGGTGTGATGATTCCAGTTGCTGTGATAACGCTTCGGCCAACGAAAACACGCGATTTGCTTCAACCAGTGTGCTGTTGTTCGGACAGAGCGTCTCTTTCACGCCGCCAACATCCGTCGCGACGCAAGGAATGTCACATGCTTGAGCCTCGAGGGTTGAGAGAGGAAATCCCTCTTGAAGTGATGGTAAGCAAAACAAGTCTAGGCTTTGGTAAAAGCTGGGCATATCGTCGACCAAGCCTAAAAAGGTTACTCGATCTTCAAGTTTTAACGTTCTAACTTGTGCTTCCAATTGAGCTCGCTGAGAACCATCTCCAGCAATGGCTAGGTGTGTGTTTGGCGTAAGATGAGAGAATGCTTCGATAAGCACTTTATGGCCTTTAACTGCTTCTAGACGCCCGGCAACGCCAATCACGATTTTGTCGGTTGGAAGTTCAAACAAGTGTCTTGTTGCCGTTTGGTCACCGCTTTTAAACTTCTGACAGTCAATCCCGTTATGGATAGTACAAACTTTGCGATACTTTAACTTAGTCTGTATTTGATGGGCGACAAAGTTAGCATCGGCAACTACTTGCGGGCGAATCATTTTTAGCAGTAGGGACTGCAGTCGAGCTGATTTTTTGTTATTAAGGTGCCATGCGTCGTGCTCGGTATGAATCACTACAGGTACGTGCGCTAAACGTGCAGCAATACCACCATACAGAAGTGGGCCGATATGATGGGTGTGGACCACGTCAGGCTTAAGTCCTTTGAGCATGGAAGTCAGCGTACTGATTGTTTTTCCGCTGAATCCAGGTTTCTTATTAAGAAAGTGCAGTTGGCCTTGGTAGGGCAATAGTTTTTGCCAGCCTTGTAGTGCATGTTCTTTGCTTCCTTCTAAGCTCACGACAAAAACGGAATGGTTTGGCTGCGCAAAACGAAGCATTTCTAGTACGAGCGTTTCTAAACCACCAGGAGCTAAGTGTTGCACGACGTGTAATATCACTTTTTTGCTGTGCTTAGTGTTATTGTGTTTTTGTCTGAATTCCATTTTCAAACCCTCGTTGAGTTCTTTGTTTATTTAGGAGTTGCAGACTGCGTGCCAAAAAATTAATCATTTAAAAACAATAAGTTAATATTGATGCTTGTGAGACTTTATGTTTATTCTCAATTTGAGATTCATATTAGTGGACATGCTATGAGGCTGTATAAGGCAGTAGTAAAAGAAAAGCACTCGCAGACCGAGTGCTTGTAAATGAGTTCTTATGGCGGTTAGTTTCCGTACACTACGTTAGGTAAAGTGGTGATGACAGGAACACCAAGGTGTTTTTCTAATGCTCTTTTAGAGCGGATAGAGTTATCGGCTAACTCAAGTATCGTCGCTAATCCAATGCCTAAACCAGCGCCACCAATAAATCCTAAAATGACAAATACAAAACTAGGTAAGTTAGTTGGAATCGTTGGCGTGAACGGTTCATCAATGATTTTTACGCGCTTATTCTCTTCAAACTCTCCCAAAGAGCCTGTTAGTTGGGCCATCTCATAGCGTTCGACGAGTTCGTCATACATTTCTCTCTTCACTGCGACGTCACGAGCTAAGCGGTTGATTTCTGTTGCCGTGCTCCCAAATTGGTGCGCATTTCGCTCTAATTCTTGGATCATGTCTCGCAAGCTGTTGGTTTCTTCCGTAAGTGCTTCAAAACGTCCGCGCATCATTTGTAATTGATGTAGTTGGGAGACAAGTAGAGGCTGTGCTTCGCCAAGACTGTTTACTGTGGTATTGCTCGCGATATCCCATAGTTGAGCACTGTTTAGTTCTGGTTGTTTAGAGTTCAAGAGTACCGAGCGTTCCTGCTCCAACCGGTTTAATTCTCGCAACTTACCTTGCACTAAACTATGCGCCTCTGTGTATTTAGCGCGAAGCAGGGTAAGTTCACTACGAATGTCGATGATTTGCTCTTCCAGTTTACCGATAACCGGGTTCGTTTTGGATAGTTGTTGATCCAAACTGCCTAGACTTCGTGAAACACCAGCAAGCTCCGCCTCCTTTTCGGCTAGCGTTTGTTTGAGGCTAGCAAGGCGAGTAAGGCTTTGAGCTTGCATTTCGGGCGTCGCGTCTGAGTAAGTATTTTTATACTCTGCAAAGGCTTGCTCTGCCTTGTCTAGTTCTTCCCTGCGTTTGTTGATATGGATAGTCAAAAAATGACTCGAATCTTTAATCGAAGAACGCTCAGGAGCCAAAAGCTGTTCGACAAAATGCTCTCTGACAGAGAGGAGCATCGACTCCATTCCTTCTGATTTACCACTTTGCAATTGAATTTGAATGAAGTCTTTACCGAGTGGCTGAACAGACAGGCGCGACGCAAGATCTTTTATGATGAACTCTTGCTCTTTTGCACTCATCTCGTCATTGATCAGCGATTGTTCTTTTGCGACAGAATACAAAACGTGTCGGCTTTTTAGCAGAGTACTGAGTGCGCTCAATCGGTCTTTAAGCATTGTTGAGACGGCAAGGTCTTGAAGGAACGGGTTCATTTTCGCTGTCTCTTGAATAAGCATGCTGGTATGAGCAACATAAGTCGTCGGAACCAGTTTACTTACGATGAAACCCAGCACAGGCAATACAAGCATAGGAATAACGATCATGTAGCGACGTCTCCAAGCTCCATGTAACAGTACGCTGAGGTTTTCTCTTAAATCGTTCATAGCGCCCTCACTAATTTATCAACTTGGTTGGCTCTTGCTTCCCAGCTTTGCTGTTGAACAAATGACTTTGAATCTGTCGGTGGCGGTAGGAGGTGATCGAGACTGGCACGCACGTCTTCGACATCTTGAACCACATGAAGCATATGTTTGTAGGGCATTAATGCAGGAAACGGTGTGCTGATAACAGGGGTTCCTGTTGCCAAGTACTCAAGAAGTTTAAGCGGATTACATGCCTTGATTTGAGCGTTATCAACAAAGGGCAACCAACTGGCATCCCAGTGTTGGGAGTAACGTGGCAGAGTGTGATGCGCTCTCGGGCCCAGGTAGTATACGTTGCATCTTTGTGGAAGTGGATTATCACTGAACTCGTTAGGGCCGATGAACACGAGATCCCAGTCAGGCGCTTGGTCTGCGACTTGGGCAATTAAGTCGTAGTCTAACCATTCAGACAAACTGCCATAAAAGCCCAGCACTTTGCGACCATTATTAGGAAAATCTTCAGCCTTAGGTGCTGGCTCAGAAAACAGACTAAAGTCGACACCGTGAGGCAAAGTGACGGTTTTACCAGATGGAAATTTGGTGGAGAGTGTTTCGCTTGCCGTAAAGATAACGCTGGCCGCATTAACAAGAGTACGTTCGTGCTTGGCCACCGTGTCGTGGTCAACACCAGCTAAAGCGCTAAAGTCATCGCCACAATAGTAAATCAGTCCACGTGGGTTCATTTCTGCACAAAGATCGGCAGCAGTCGGGAGCGACGTCCAAAATACAGGCTTATCAAAACCAAGAGCTTGTAATTGTTTATTGAGTTGGTGTTTCATCATCTTAGCGGCCACTTTTCTTGCTAATGCAGAGCTAGGGGCAGGAATGGTGAGCAAGTTGATGATGTGAATGTTTGGGCTTGTTTCAGAGTCCAATGTTGGCTTGTGTGAGCCTACGTTATGAAATACACGAGTGAGTTTGTTTAACGCACGCTGTATGTCTTTAGAATCCAGCTTAGGTTGACGAAGGCCAATGGAGTTAACCCAAAGGATGCGATGGTTCGCTGCTAGTCGCTTGACAATATGCTGAGTGGAAGAGGGTAACCCACCAAAATCTTCTCCAAATACTACGATGTCTGTCATGTGGCTCTCCTTGAGTCTTGGTTATTTGATTACTAATTAAGTGAGTAATCACAATGCGTGCCAAGGAATTAGCCATTTTAAAACAGTGAGTTATGGGTTTTGTTTATGTTTGAAACTAGGATTTCTCATTTTGACAGTCACTTTGAACAATTCGGCTAACGACAACTGTTAACGCCGCTAGAATGTAAATTGGCCAAGTGAAACCTTGAGTCAGAAACGTGCCTGATACGATGGTCCCGATAAGCCCACTTAACACGGCGTTTGCTCCTACAGAGAGGGTGTAATCTGATTTTGGTGTCAGCAATGAGATGGAATGCAAAGAGGTGCGGATCAATGACACAATTAAAGTAATGAACACCGCGAGCCCGACAAAACCCGTTTCTGCTAACACGCCAAACCAAGTACTATGGACGGCGTGGTTGATACCATCCCAGTGTGGGCTGTAGAAATAGTAATTAAAATAGAAGTTATCTAGACCTACGCCAGTCAACGGATGATGCAGCGCCATTTTAAATGCCGCTTCCCACGCATAAAGTCGCCCCATCGCAGAGGCATCTATACCATCCTCAGCGGCTCCCCCCGATTCTCGTCCTGAAATACCAGCGAATGCGTAGAGTACGATCGCTGCGATGGCGCCTAGTACCAAGACTAATGTTTTGCTTTTGATGTGTTTAAAAGCAAAGTAGGCAAATACAGACAGTGAACCTAGTAACCCACCGCGGCTCTGCGTCTCAATGATCGCAAAGAACAAAACCAAACAGGTGATAAGGGCAAAGAGCCTGAGATGCTTGGGGGAATGCTTCTCCATCAATTGACTAACGGTAAAGGCAAGGGGAAACATCAGCACTAGTGCCAAATCGTTAGGATCGCCAAGTACTGAACCTATGGAGCGTCCTATTGACACGCGCGTCCCTTCGACTAAATCAATGCCATTCGCTGCGTTTTGTAATGCCACTAGACCAATCAATAATCCGGCGAAAATAATTGCTTTTGACATCTGAGCGAGCTGTGAAGGTTTAGTAATAAGCCAGGTGATGGCCAACGTCATAATGATGATTTTCCAATAGGTGTTTTTGAACACCGTTATTGCGATATCACGACTGGAAGCGAATATGATTCCGATGATCACCAGACCCCAAAATATACACAGCCACTTTAATGAAGGGTGCCAAAAAGCTGTAATCTGGCGGCTTATAAGAAGGTGAAAGGCGAGTGCGGCGAGTGCCCCCAGTGATAACAGTAATGGGATCTTGAAGTTATAGATAACAGGAAAGGCTTCGTGAATACGAAAGAATGAAAAAATAACGAACAGTGTGACAAGCCAAAACGTTTGATTGAGAACAAACAGTAACGCGAGTGGTGCGAAACACAACGCAACAATCAAAATGGGATGAGGCATAACAATCCAAAGCAGGCCGATACAGACTGTAATCGTCAGTGCTGCGATGGACTGTTTTGTTCTCACCTTGGTTTCATTCATAACGAGTATCTCTTCACCTGTCCACGCCTTTTCACTATGTATCGAGTGAGAGCATTTAGCGTCTCTTTACTCATGTAGCGAGTGGCTATCCCTGCCAGCAAACTGCATGTCAAAATGCAAATTGCGATGGCGATGCCTATTGATTGTGAAGAGTGAAGCAGGAACAGTGCCACACCGGATATAATCTGTAATAAAACCATCAGACTTAGGTGGAAAGGCAACGCCATACATTGTTGGCCTACTACATAAGTCAGGCCCAGCTTACACAGTTGTGCGTAATAAAGCGCAATGAACACCCCATAAATACCCAGAGAAGATAAGCCAAACAGCAAAGCAATCGCAACGCACGCAGAGACGACATTTATACCCAGTAGCCAGCGAGTACGACGCTTGTACAAAATGGAGATGTTAATCAACTCACTCCATTCTTTTAACATGGCGATAGGTAGCAAGAATAAGCTGAATAGTACCGCCTCATGATAGGTTTCTGGCAGTAAGTAGGTGATCATCACCATTGCTAATGTGCCAACCACTACACTCAAACCTGTAATGTAAATCATACCTAAGTGTGTGATGCGCACTGCTTCAGTGTTCTTGCGCCCTTCTAAGTAGTTAAATCGACGTGGCATCCACCACATGCCAAATGGCTGCACTAAAATACACATGCCCACTGCAAATTTTACCGCTATCGCGTAAATCCCTAACGTCGCAAGAGAAGTGTTGGCACCAATGAACCAGCGTTCAGCGCCATTGAGACAAAATGCTACTAAACCGGCCATCATCATTGGTAGGCAGTAGTTTAGGTATTGTTTTGCCAATGTCAGCTTAGGAAGGGTGACATTGTAACGGTTAACGATGTGCAGCCAAACAAATTGAGTAATAGCAGCCAACAAGCCCCCCCACAAAACAGAAATAACATGGGGATGAACAGACAGCGCCGCGACGATAAAAATGACCTGAAAAATGGTGGTAGTGACCATGACGTTAAGCAGTGTTCTTGCTTTGTCGTCTTGTGTTCTTAACCAGGCAGTGCCGATTGCAATACTGCCTTCTAGAACGATGGCAAACATAACAATAGCAAATTCGACTCGCGTAAAAGGCGCGGGAATGGGGGCGATTAAAATGATAGTGAGCAAGCTAAGAGCAACGACGCCAGCGATGAGTAAAGCAAGTGAGTACAGCTGGTTTAGTAGGCTTGTGCGCGTATTTTTATCCTTTTCAACGCCGACGAATCGATAAAGCGCTTCATGCAAAGCGAAACTGACAAACAAGGTCGTAACAACACCAAAGGTTGTTAGAAGCTCAAGCTTGCCCATTTGTTCTGGTGAGAGAAAGTGGGGCAATACAGGCAGCATGATTAGGCTGATGCTTTTATTGATCACTAAGGCGATAGCAAATAGCGTCATGTTGGTCATTGCTTTAGACATGGTCATATCCTTTGATGTCTCGCGGTGTCTTGAGTGTGCAATCATTGTTGGTAGCAATTTCGCCAGCAAGGTGCTGGGCGATTGGCAAATAACAACGTTCGGCTGTGTATAGTTGAGAAACATTGAGTGCTTCGATACCCATCGTTACTTTCATCCACGGCGATTCATTCAAAAGGCGAATTGCGTTGTGTAACGAAGCCACATTGTTAGGCGTGTATTTAATACAATTTCGGCCGTGAGTTAACACGCGGTCCCAATAACTATCATCATGTGGAATGACGACACACATACCTGCAGCGAGCGCTTCCAAAATAGATAACCCAAAAGGTTCGTTGAGACTGGTGGAAACAAACACACCGCACTGTGAACGCAATTCATCTAAGTTGTTTGGGCACTCATGCCATTCAACACCTTGTGTGTTGAAGTCCGGTGTTGAATATTCCACACCTGCCACGTTAGGTTTGATGTAACACACGGTGGATTTGATCTTTTTCGACTCATCAAGTGTTAAAGCATCAAGCAAAAGATCGATGTTCTTCCATTTTAGTAAGCTAGCTGCCCAGAAAACGCGGCTTGAAATCGGATTCGCTTGTTTTGGCCAGCGATCTTTCGATAATCCATTAACAAATGTAGATGTATTCAAACCACACCAATAGCGTTCGGTGGCTGGCTTCTCTGTTTTGAGGTAGGCCTGTAATGCTTCTACCATTGATTCGCGGGTGTTTGCCAAGTAGTAAATTGCCGATGCTTTTACTAAGCAGTAGCCAGCAGATCTCGATCGTCCAATAGGGCCATGAACCATCTGTACCACAGGCTTTTTGCTAATTAATCGTAGTAAGTACAAAGGCATATCATTACTTGGGCAAGATAGGCCCAAAAAGCTATCTATTTTTGGCAGCTTCATGCACGCGTAGAGAAGTTGGAGAAAGTAGTAAGCGTTCATCAACCAGTAGGTCAGTCCATGAGTCGAGTTAAATGGTGATGGTTTTATTTTTATAACTTGCACACGCGGTGTATCACTAAGCAGTGACGCCCAATGCTCTGGATTTGTAGTGAGTAGATAACCAATCACGTTCAGCTTATCGCACTGCTTAAGGAGCTCTGCATTCGCGATTTTGGATCCACCTTGCATTGGGATGGCGTCGAACATCAATACACGTTTCATGACCGGGCTCCTCAATTGATGCTCAACCAGCGTGAAAGAGGCTTCATGCAGTGAGTCATTGGCATTGGTGTAATGGCGTTGTTATTAAGTTCACCTTCGTAAATACGTTCAATAGCGTTGATAGATGCAGTCGTCGTTAAGTTCTGGCTAGCATGTAGGTAAGCGTTTTCCGCCAGCTTGTTTCTTAATGCCGCGTCTTGCATGACTTGTTGAATCGCGTTTAACAGGCTCGCCATTCCACTGTTCTGGTACAGCAATGCAGAGTGATTATGCTCGAACAACTCAGGAATGCCTCCCGTTTTAGGAGCCACGATAGGCAGTTGAGCTAAAGCCGCTTCTCCGAGCACGAGACCAAAGGCCTCTTCATAGGCGCCGCTAATAAAAGCGTCTGCATTACCACACATCCACGCTCCGGCATTGTGTTGTTCTCCGACAAAGTGCACTCGTTCTTGGATACCAAGATCCGATGCAAGCTGTTGCAATGCTTCTCTTTCTTCGCCGTCACCAACAATAACAAGGTGAGGGTTGTTGTGGTGGTAGTTGTGCATGCGCATTGCGCGAATAAGGCGGTCGAACCCTTTGCGCTTAATCAGCGAACCCACCGACAGAAAGGTAAAGGCCTGTGATGGGATTCCGAGGCGATCTTTAATGTCTATGGGTGTATCCACGCCTTGAAGTGACACGCCGTTGTGTACGACATGAAGTTGGTTTTGTGGGTAGCCGTCCTGAAGAATTTCGCGTCCAACATCTTTGCTAACGCAAATCAATTTTGGAGAGAGGTGAAGTCCGAGAGAGAAGCGATCGCGCAATGTATAATGGCAATGAAGTTGCGTGACAAGTGGTATATGATTCATGCGAGCAGCCAAACACATCCATTGACAAGGGCCGCCGCTATTGACGTGTACCAAGTCGATGTTGTGCTTTTCGATTAATGCTGAGCCTTGTTTGATAAGGCTATTCCACCCGCTAATATCCCAGCGCGGAGCGCTCCAACCACCCACCAAATTGAAGGCTGAATGTTCCGCTTCAATTCCGAGCGATTGGCACTTATCGATTAATGGTTGGCAGTTGGACCATACGAATGGCTCAAACTTATCGCGGTCGATTCCTGAAATGAGAGCCAGAAGCACCACTTCACTGCCGCGAATCCAATTATCACCATAATGAACATATAGAATGCGTTTTGGCGTAGTCATAAGTCACCTCTGTCTCATCATTAATCTGCGTTAACTGCTGAGCTGCAATAGAGATGCCAAAATATGCCATTAGTTTATGTGATTGAATCTTATATGATATTTATGTTTGGAACTCATCATTCTCATATTGAGAACCAATATGGATTAGTGATCCGTTTCAATTTGATATTTTTGTAGCAATACGGGAATCACACTTTGTGTTGAGAAATCATCAATGATGGTTTGTCGAGCATTCTCGCGAATGAGTGATTGTTGCGCTTCACCAATCGACATCCAGTCATGAAGACATTTAGCAAGAGAGGGAATGTCTTCGACGATAAAACCATTTTTACCTGTTTGGATAATATCTGGAAGACGACCTACACGTAAGCTCATCACGGCAATGCCTCTCGACATGGCTTCCAGCGCCGCCATTGGAAGACCCTCATAACGAGAAGAGATGATAAGTACGCTGATATTTTCCCAAACACCTTCCATATCGGTTTGATGGCCGAAGAAAGTCACGTTTGGAGGGGCAGTTTGATTAAGCGACTCTTTTTCTGGGCCATCACCGTACACACTAAACTGTAATGTTGGACAGAGCCTCGCTACCTCAATAAATTGATCGGCGCCTTTTTCCTGACTCAATCGGCCGACAAAAGCGATCTCCTGATAGTTGAGTTGACTGTTGGGAATCGAAACAAAGTTATTCAGCAGTTCTGAAGAACAAAAAACTTTGCGCTGAATACTTGGACTGACAGCAAAGCAATAGTCAGATAGGCTGCCTGAGCTTCTATCAAGCCAATCGTATAGCCATAGCTTCCCTGAGGACGATTCACCAGCATGATAAGTTGAAATCAAACGAGGAAACGTACGGGTGAGCAGTTTGGCGCAGCGCGACAAAATCGACGCTTTATAACCATGGGAGTGAACCACTGAGGGTTGGTGATTGGCGACGGCGCTTGTTAGGTGTTTAATTTTTAAAGCTTTATTGGGCTCGCCAGACAAATAGTTTAAGTAACTCACAGGGATCGCGGCTTCTTTTGCCTTCTGTACAATCTGAGCGGCTGGCGAATACTCAGTGGTTAGCACAACTCGAGCTTTGTTTCCAAAGGCGATTAATCCCCGAGCTAGCTCGATAACGTGACTTTCAATACCGCCGAATAGACGGCTATCAAGCAAGATCCAAATTTCACCAATGGCAGGTTTATCAAGATTGTTCGAGATTAATTTCATCCGCTTCCCACGCTTGTTTTTTTCGGTAAACCGTAGATGGGCTTAACTCCAGCATGACAGCGGCGTTGAGGACGTTGCCATCACAGTACGCAATTGCGTTCTGAATTGCTTCACGCTCTACTTGCCACATAGGGCGAATGGTTCCATCAGAGTTAAAGTACGGTGAGGTAGCAGCAGAGGACGGTGTACCAGGCAGCTCCGCTGCGGTAATCGACGGTTCGACCGCAGAAGGTGAAAGTTCCTCAGTATAAACAGGTGGTGGTGTGATTGGTGCAATGTTTGCTGACTCTTGAGCAACATGCGCAGGCGTCGTTGTTTTCGTCACTTTAGACTTTTTAGTAAGTTGAGCGGGTAGGTGGCTCACCGTGACTTTTTCGTCGTTATTAAGCACCACAATGTTACGTATGATGTTTTGTAGTTGCCTTACATTACCCGGCCATTCGTAATGCTTGATGATATGTTGAGCTTCGCTGTCGATTGTTGAGAATTTCTTTTTGTCCTGTTTGGCGTAAGTGGTCAAGAAGTGCTTGGCAAGCGTGACGATGTCACTTCCTCGTTCACGTAATGGGGGCATATCGATAGGTATAACGTGCACACGGTAGTATAAGTCTTCACGAAAACGACCTTCTTCTACCTCTGTTAATGGATCTCGGTTGGTGGCACAAATGATTCTCACATCCACTTTCATTTCTCGAGTGCCACCAAGAGGGGTGTAAGTGCCCGTTTGTAGAAAGCGGAGCAACTTCTTTTGCATCTCAAGTTCCATTTCACACAGCTCATCAAGAAAAAGCGTGCCACCATGTGCCAGCGTCGCCGCACCTTTTCGATCTGTTGTTGCTCCAGTAAAGGCCCCTTTAACGTGACCAAAAATCTCACTTTCCATCAAATCTCGTGGAATAGCCCCACAGTTAATTGCAATAAAAGGCTTGTCTTTACGGTCGCTCTGGCGGTGGACGGCTTCAGCACAAACTTCTTTACCTGTGCCGCTTTCTCCCACAATAAACACACTGGCAGAAGTTGGCGCAACAGCATCAATGGTCTTGTATACCGCCTGCATCGGGAGGCTTGAACCGATGAATCCGTGATAGTTGTGGCGATCAAACTTGGACTGAATATTTTCCACCAAATCTTCCAATTTGGCGCGTTTGAGGTGCAATGCGACTGATGTTTTTAGGCGATCAGCGTTTATGGGCTTTTCTAAGAAATCTTCCGCACCTTTTTGAATTAGATTAACGGCTAAGTCGACGCTGCCGTGTGCCGTAGCAATAATAACGGACGTAGGAATGTCATTCTGGTTGATCCAATCCAACACGTCTTCGCCAGACATGTCGGGCAGTTTCAAATCGAGAATGATGAGCTGAGGTTTGCTTCTTTCAATAAATTGAATCGCTTCGCGACCTGTCTCGACATGAAAAATGTCATAAGGTTCGTCTTTCACATACTGCTTATAAAGTATGGCTAGTGAAGTAGAGTCCTCTACCAGTAACACCCTTGGTCTCATAGTCCCATCCCAACGTAGTTTGTTTCATTTTTTATGATTTTTGTCAGCACTACTATTTGGCATTATGAGTGGTTTATAGCTCTCTAGTGCTGAAAATTCTCAATTTGAGAAAAGCGTTATTTAAGTATTAGCACAAGGTAGGAAATTTGCGAAAAATCCATACTTTTTAATTGATTAAGTTATACCCAAATAATTTCAAGGTGTGTGGCTTGGCGAGGGTGACTGAATTTGGAGCCTAAATTTCTGAGATGATGTCGGCATCGCGCTTTATCAAACGCGATGCTTCGCTAGGGAGTAAGACACTGATACTACTCAAACCCTTGAGCTTTTCGCTTTTCTAACGCATCAAACGATTCATTGGCGAGTTGAGGAAGTGTTTCACAAAGCTCCAATGCTTTTGGTATTTTTCCTTCGACACAGTACTTCTCAATCATTCTTGCTTGTCTTGAAAGCGTTCGATTGCCTAAAGCGAGAGCAGAACTGCCCAGTGTGTGAACCTCGAACTCTAATGTTTGAAGGTCTTTTGTGCTTAATGCTTGCTCTATTTTCTCCATGCGATCGCGTGACTCTTCGACATAGTGATCAATCAAGGTAGGGATGATTTCGGCGCACGTATCTTTGATCATTTGCTGAAGAATATGCTCATCCACTAATTCTTGCTCGATAGTCAATGTATTATTTATCGTCATAATAGCGCTCCCTATAACATAAACAGTTCGCTTTTTTTAATTTGCTGAGACAGTTTTTCTTTCCACTTTTTTGGTAAGAAACGCAGCTTGGAAACTTGGCGGATTAACTCATCTTTCAGGCTTGGAGTGTGCTTCATGTTCAGTACAGAACCAATCAAGTTCGCATCGCTAGCATCGAGTAGCTTTTTGGCTTGCTCGAGCTGGGTTGCAGTCGTAGAGCCATAATGCGCTACTAACAAAGTAGCATCACATACGCCAGCAATCACTTGAGGCGCAATATTGCTTCGGTTGACACTAAGAAGTGGTGATGTATCTATCACGACGCGCTCGTACTGCGTTAACCATTGTGCAATGTTTTGTTTCAGCGTTGTTGGGTCTCGGTACGCTAACTGAGTACTGGCGAGAGATGGAGCTGGGAGGCCGACTAAAGTTTGATGTGTATTCTCTCGTGTGATCAAATGGCCAACCTTCTCGTCATCATCAAATTCGTGAACAGTGTGATAAGCGGGTTTGAATAAGTTAAGGTCTACATACAAAGTATTGTGGCCTGCTAAAACCAAGCGCTCTGCAAGAGATGACGCCACGGAAGTGACACCATCTTCAGATTTACAACCCACAACACAAATCGTTTTGTGGCCTTTCTGTTCACTCTGAAGATAAATTTGCTCAATCTCAGCGTGAGTTGCAGGAATAGTCATTACAACGCTCCTATTAACACGATGGTTGTGGTGATTTGTAAAATATCTCTTAATCCGGCCCTCGCTTTTTCAACAAAGCTTTCGTCTTTATGGGGAATGTAAATCGTGTCGCCTGCGCGAATGACTGGCAGCTCATAAATGTTGGCTGTTTTACTAAAGTTCACCAAATCAAATGTTCGGGCTTGGCCCTGGCAGCAAGACATATTGACCACACTGATCTTTTCAAGGTAGGCATTGTCAGTTGGTCCTCCTGCTTCCGCTAACAGATCAAGCACAGTCATGTTGTCATTGAATACGTATCGCCCTGGGTCTCTTACTTCACCTAATACGCGTACCGTGGACTCTTTTGAACGATCTAACCAGTTTTTGTTTTTTTCTGGAATGTAAATGGTATCACCAGGACGAACGTGGGGCAGAATTGATTCATCACCTGTTTCAAAGTACATCGATAAATTCAATTTACTCACTTTGGCATAACCTAGGCCTCGGTGTGTGACACGGATGTTGTGAATATCTGCATCCATTGTCGGTCCATCGGCGGCAGACAAAATATCCAGAAAATGCATATCTTCAGTGAAACGATAGCGCCCAGGTGCATTGATTTGCCCGAAAACGTATATCGATGCGTCAGAGCTTTGGCTTACCCATTGCGATTTATTATCGGATGGGTCGTCAGGCAATGCATGTACCCTTACGACTGTACCAGCGGAAACTTGAGGTAGGCTTGATGTTGGTGAGCCATCCAGAATGTATTGGTCTAAGTCAAATTGTGTCATTTGACCGTTATTGGCGACTTCAATTTTGGTGGTATCAGCTCGTCGAGTTGGGCCACCAACGTGTGCAAGCAGATCAATCAAATCCATTTCGTCTGACCACTCGATGCGTCCAGGGCGAACAACTTCTCCCATCACTGCGACTGCTCGACTAGGTGCTACTTTTAACCAAGACTTCTCATTGAAATCGGTTTTCTCCGGTACGAAAATCGCGTCTCCTGGTCCAACATTTGGTGGTCTGGCTGAAGATAGTCCTTCTGTGTGCGCGGTAAGATCGAATTTGATGACTTTGCCATCGGCTTTTATAACGCGAATTTGGCGAGATTCTGCGTAGCGAGTGGGCCCGCCAGCGTTGGCGAGGATATCCATGAAGCTAGCGCCTTGCTTCCCTTCGTATGCCCCAGGATGGGCGACTTCACCCATCACGTAAACCACATTTGCACCTGCTTTGATTTCTTCTTCCTGTTTTGGGACAAAGATGGTGGCACCTGGCAGGATCTCCGGCAGTAGGCTTTGGTCTCCAGTATCAAGGTACTTTTTCAGGTTAAACATGGTTGGGTTATTGTTTGTTATCACGCGAATTTGCTCAACACTGGCATATCGTGTCACGCCGCCAGCTCGCATTACGACATCAACTAGCGTGGTGTTTGGCTTGTATGAGAACGAGCCAGGTGCGTTGACTTCACCAAAGACTTTGATTGCACGAGCGGAATCTGCGCTGTCACCTGAATTCGCGAGTTTTGCTGCATCAAACTCTTGCTCAATATTCCCTACGAGTGGGGAGGCGGGGACAAATAAGACATCCAGTGATTCTAGTTTTGGCAGCTGGCTATTGTCCCCCGTATCAAGGAAGCGTTTGTAGTCAAATTCAATGTTTTTATTTCCACGTTTCACGATCATTTTATCGAGCTGAGCCCCTGCGCGCAGGCCTCCAGCTTCGTACACAAACATTTGAATGTTGGACCCAGAAGGTAAGGTATATTCACCGGGTTTGACCACGTAGCCTTGAACGGACACTAACAACTGTTGCTGTTTAATAAAAACTCGAGCGTTGTTAACGTCACGATACACGGTCTTTAGCCTGTCGATAATCACGTCTTGGAGTTGTTGTTCATTGTAGCCGGCCACTAATACAGGGCCGACTTCTGGTAAATTAATTCGTCCACGACGATCGACCTGAAACCCTTGGTTTAACGACGCCTCTCCGGGTAAGTTAATCTGTATTAAATCACCGACCTTAACAGTATTGCTCTCATCCGCTATGGAAGAAGGTACCCACGCAACCAGACACAACAACATTAAGAGGATAAATGGTTTCATCGTGTTCATAGCGCGCCTCCTGCCGTTGAGTTGCGGTTTATTGAGGTATCGCTATCTGAATTAGGGCTAATAACCTCGATGCTTACTCGACGATTAGTTAAACGCACGGCGGATGTTTCACCTTCATAGAGTGGCAGGTTATCTCCGACAGATTTGGTAGTGACTCTCTCTGAAGTGATACCAAATACGGTTAGGTAACGCTTTACTTGTTCCGCACGCGCTTGAGCAAGTTTCTGGTTGTAATCGGGTGTTCCAGTTGCATCCGCATGCCCCGTTACTACAAGAGATAGGTTGGGGTGGTCACGTAAAATGTAGGCTGCTTCTGCCAAATGTCCCATGTACTTCGGGTTGATTTCTGCTGAATCGACAGCAAACTGGTTGTCGATATTAAGTAGTGCATAGATATCCGACACTATGTTTAGGTCGCTACGTAGTGCTTCAATATCATCGGGCGGTGTGCAAGTGGTTTGGCTCAGTACGTAGTCGAGTTGTTGTTCGAGCTGGTTTAAGCGTCGACGCTGAATCACAAGGTCGTTGGCAGCGTCGAGTAAAAGCCCACCTTCCAACTCGCGCGCAATTCTATTTTGTTTTTCAAGGGCCTGAACAACTGCCGCAGGAAAACACCAGCGCGCTCCCTCTTGGATTAGTGCGTCTAGATGTAACTTGGTCAGTTGCCAATCAAACCTTAACCCATGTTCTGGACCTAAAGGCTCGTCAGGCATTACTGGGGAAAACTGATAATTCTCGATCGAGATATCTTGATAGCTTTCCGCCAAGCCACCTTTCCCGTGTTCTGGGTAGTCAAACGACGAACAACCAAACATGCCGACAACAAGACCGCTTACTGCATATCGTCGTAAAAGATTTACCATGCCAACCTCCGTTTAAACCGGTATTTTTAGTGTCCTTTTGAGTTAACGGGAATGGCATGGTTGATACGAAGCAAGCTCATGATTTCTAAAGGTTGGCCTGATACGTTTTCAATACTCATGCTTCTTTCACGTTCAACTAGACGCTTATATAAGTAAACAATGGCACCAATCCCTGAAGAATCAAGAAATTGGACGTGCTGTAGGTTAATTTCGACTTCTTTGTGATGATTGTTGTGAATTACTTCATCAATGTGATGTTGTGCTTGTCGACAGCCGCTTGCGTCTAAGTCACCAAAAAACTCAATGGCTAACTTGTCTTGATTGATTTCTAGTTTGCGTAATTCCATGACTCTGTCTCCGTTTGTTTTTCTAATTGGATATAGAGCAGGTAACGTGCCAATTTTAAACTATTTAAAAATCAAAAGTTTAAGCGCTGTTGATGATATTGTTCAATTTGAGAAAGGACTGATTCTCAAATTGAGAATCAAAAACGCACAGAGAAATGGTTTGCTTATAAGAGGTGTTGAACCTAAAGAAGTCATTAGAGCGGGGGATCTCGTCATGATTAGATTCCAACTCGATTGACGAACCATCCGCCTTAAGTGAATAACGTGTAACGACTAAATGCAAAACCTGTCTAAAGTTTATGATTATCTTTGCAAATTATTACTAATGTTGATTGTTATGAGTCGAAGAACAACTAGTAATAAATAGGTCATCGAGAGGACTTACGTTTCAATAAAGACGATTTTTTGTACAAGGTCTTCTTATGCCATTAAAAATGACATTAATTGCGCTGGCTGTTATGGCAGCGTCTTCACAGCTTCAAGCGGATACTTCTCTCGCACCACCAGTTTCTCTTGCACAAAGCTATCAGGATGGCATTGATGTGTCTGAATATTGGTATAGCGAAAAACTTGATGGTGTTCGCGCTTATTGGACTGGGCAACATCTCGTGACGAGAAATGGTAATCGAATCTACGCCCCAGATTGGTTTACAGGACCTTTGCCTGATTATCCGTTGGACGGTGAACTTTGGGCTGGGAGAGGTAACTTCCATCTTGTTCAGCAAACGGTATTAGATAAAACTCCTGTAGAGTCTGCTTGGCGACATATCGACTTTATGATCTTTGATATGCCATATTCCGCTGGTGATTATCGGAAGCGTTATTACAACATCAAAGATTTAGTGCTTGAAGTCGACCAGCCTCATATCAAATATGTCGAGCACCGAGCGATTCAAAATGAAGCTCATCTGTTTACACAGTTGGATAAAATTTCAATATCCGACGGTGAAGGGGTGATGTTGCGGAAGGTATCAAGCCGCTATCAGGCTGGACGCGGTAGTGATTTGCTTAAACTAAAACGATACGCAGATGATGAAGCGTTAGTTGTGGGTTATAAGCCAGGAACAGGGCGCTTATTAGGTATGATGGGAGCAATGTTAGTTCGCTTACCAAATGGCATTGAGTTTTACATCGGTAGCGGATTTACCGATGAAGTGCGTCGCCAGCCTCCGAAAATTGGTTCAACCATTACATTTAGATATAACGGTTTTACACATACTGGTAAACCACGTTTTGCTCGATTCTTGCGTGAAAGGTTGAAGGAATAGAACGCTCTGCACTTACTAGTTGCCAACGGTTACGCCACATCGTTTGAAGAGACCCTGCCAAAACTGAACGTGGTTTAGGGTTTCTTGCCTAAATGTCCTATGTGCCTCAATGATGCCATACTGGTGACCATGGAGTTGCATACGGTTCTCCACCAAAGTGGCACCATCATTAAGTTGTTGATAGGTACTGTCTAAATAAGCCAAATAAGGTTGCACTTCTTCAACGTAAATGGATTGAAAGACATTTCTTAAGTAGCGGAACTGGGTGGTGTCTCTGTTCGGCCCGCACAATACATTGCTCTGGTTCTGCTCAAGTAGTTGAGTTGTCGCTTTTAACCAAAGGGATGTATTTACCATTGAATAGTAAAGTCGTCCGAGTAAACGAGATTTCTCTAACTCTTCTTGATATTGCGTAACTTCCACATCGGGTAGACGTGAGACGGCGCGGTGGGGTAAATCATACATTTCGCTGAAAATACGATAGACATCGTTAATGCGTGCAATATCATTCGTCGTATTTTGAGATAGCCAATCAGAGGCAGTTAGTTGCTTTTGCATGGCGTCACTTACGAGTAGTAAGTTGTCGAGATGAATGTCTAAATGTTGCCACTTGGTTGCGTAAAGCTCTGCCAATGTCGCGCGTTCTTCATCGCTAAGTGGAAATTCGGATAAACATCGATTCATGACTCTTAAAAGGGCAGTTTGATAATCAAAATCATGAAAGGCATCCTGCACCTTTCCAAGTTGTGAGTTTTTCTCGGCAAGTAAATTAAAGAGTCCGCACTGTCGTAATTGATAGCTCTCTAGCAGACCAATAGATAGCCTTGGCAATGGCTCGAACAAAACGCGTTTCGCAGGAATCGTTACCGTAGACTGTAGTGTTATTGGAATAGCAGGAACGTCCAATACATTGGCTACACGTTGATGATACTTATCAAACATGGCGTTCTCTGGATTGAACCAGTTATCACAACCATTAAGAATCAAGATTAAGAACAATAAAATAGACCGCACAAATATCCTTTTTTATAACTTCGTATCCGTTGTCTAGAGAGCAAAATCAACCGCTTTGTAATCTTGTTATAAGTATACTCAACCGTGTGATTATTCGATCAAAAAAGCCAGCGGATGCTGGCTTTTTCTTACTTTTTATTGAACTGAAAAGTTCAATTGAACTTCTGGTTCTTGTCGATGCATCCAACGCATTCTGACGCCTAACATAAAGGCCGCAGAAGATAGGCCGATGATAAAACCAAGCCAGAAGCCTTGTGCTCCCATTGGCTCGACAATCCAGTCTGTACGGCCAAGGACGTAACCAATTGGCAGCCCAAGAATCCAATAAGCAATAAAAGTACGGTTGAAGATGGCTCGCATGTCTTTATAGCCGCGTAATGCACCAGCTGCGATCACTTGAACCGCATCCGTACATTGATAAACAGCGGCAAACACGAGCAGGTGCATCGCTAGAGTGATTACCTCTGGGTTGCTAGTATAAAGCTCGGCGATCCACTCACGAGACAAGACGGTTAAAATCGCTGTGAGAACGGACAATGCTAGACCAACCATAATGCCGACTCGTGACGCTACGCGCGCGCCATCTACGTTTTCTTCACCAAGTCGATGGCCGACACGAATGCTTACTGCTGCACCAATACTCATTGGTAGCATAAATACCAACGAGGAGAAGTTAATCGCGACTTGATGCGCTGCCACAATGATAGGACCCAGTGGTGAAACGAGCAGTGCAACGACAGCAAACAGTGTCACTTCAAAAAACAGCGCTGCTGCAACAGGAAAGCCGAGCTTGAATAGACGAACTTGCGCTTTCCATTGTGGGCGATGCCATTCTCCAAATAGGTTGATGCTTTTCAATCGCTCTGATGTCATCACATACAGCAATAGCATGGCAAACATGACCCAGTAAACAATCGTGGTTGCTACACCACAGCCAACACCGCCTAATTCAGGTGCACCAAACTTGCCGTACACGAAAATCCAGTTTAGAGGAATGTTGAGCAGCAAACCGATAAAGCCAATCACCATTGCCGGCTTCGTCAATGACATACCATCCGTAAAGCTTCTAAGCGTTTGGAAAAGTAAAAAAGCGGGTACTGCTAATATAACGGCATGAATGTATCCCACCGTTTTTTCTGCCATCAGTGCTTCAACATCCATCAGCCCGAGAATAAACTGGGTTTGAAGCAGGACTGCAATTATCGGCACACTGATCAGCAATGCCAAAACGACGCCTTGCTGAATTTCAAACGGGATTTTCACTCGACGACCAGAGCCATTTAACTGTGCGACAACAGGGACCAATGCCATTAATAAACCCACCCCAAACAAAATGGATGGTAGCCAAATACTTGAAGCGACAGAAACCGCAGCCATGTCGGTGGCGCTAACGCCGCCAGCCATTACGGTATCAACAAACCCCATACCAGTTTGAGCGACAGATGCGATCAATACCGGGGTCGCCAATTTGATAAGACTTGATGCTTCTTCTTTATAGCGATGCACGAAAAATACTCCAGAGCGGAACAATAAGTTGAAAGAATGAGAGTACTCGAGGGCAAAAGATGTGGTGAACGGATCTGATGGTTGATTTTAGTCACGATAAGGTGAAAAAATGCCTCGGAGAAACTCCGCGCAAATGATAAACAATTGTATGTTTATATTCCATAGCTAGGTAGTGAATAGTCGATAACACTGACTGGACGCTCTCTACGCTAAGGATACGCTTTTACTGAGAACAGCAGCGAATCATGGTAATGTTGAAACATGCATGAGAACAAACCAGTGTTCATTGAGCCATGGCTTTATCGTCTGCGGTCTTTATTTCCGGCCCGTAGCGCAGTGTTTAGGGCTTAGTCTTCGACTACAGTTGGTATTAAATCAATAGGTAAAAAGAAATGTTTACAGGAATAGTTCAGGGTACGGCGAAGGTCGTTAAAATTGATAAAAAAGAACGCTTTCAAACGCACGTTGTCGAGTTAAGCGATGAACTTTGTAAAGGGTTAGAAATTGGTGCATCCGTTGCACACAACGGATGTTGTCTAACTGTGACTAAGATCGAAGGCAACCTTATCAGTTTTGATTTAATGCAAGCGACATTGGCTCTTACTAATTTAGGTCGGCTGGTGGAAGGGGATAGCGTAAACATTGAGCGCGCGGCTAAGTTTGGTGACGAAATAGGCGGGCATAGCATGTCTGGTCATATTAGTTTAACGGCAGATATTGTCGATATCATCGATACGCCCAATAACCGCACGATTTGGTTCCAACTGCCGCAAGAATCAATGAAATATGTATTAGCGAAAGGTTACATCGGTTTAGATGGTTGCTCGCTAACTATTGGTGAAGTTGAAACGTGTCGTTTTTCAGTACATCTAATTCCAGAAACCTTGCAGCGAACGCTTTTCGGAGTGAGACAAGTAGGGGAGCGCGTTAATATTGAGTTTGATCCTCAGACTCAAGCAATTGTTGATACTGTTGAGCGCGTTCTTGCAGCAAAACAGCTTTAGAATGAGAAAAAGGAGCCTAGTGCTCCTTTTTCATTTAAGCGTTTTTATATTTCTGATGTTCACATGCTCGAGCTGCTATTCGTAATTGTCATCGATAAATAGTTCGACCTTATCTTGTAACTCATCCACTCGCATATTTAGGTGGATAGCGTGGCAACAAGCTGGGCAATCATCATAAAACTCTTGGTCACCATTACTTGCATCCAATGTAATGCCGATAGAGTGTCCGCAATGCGGGCACTTTACATACCTTTCGGTATAATTCTTCATACAACAACTCCTAATCTCGCAGGGCTTTTAAACACACTATTCATCAAGGAAGCACAGCCCTTTACTTACTTTGCCTACAAGGAAAATAGGCACAATCCAAAGTTAAGTCTCCTTTGATATTAGGTCGAGTTGTTGCTAATTGAGTCGAAATAAGTACAAAACTTGACCCCAAACTCAACCTTGAGCTTAGGGTGATTTTCTGTAGTGATGTGCCTCGAGATTTTACATCTTGAAATATGCAGTGGCTTCCAAATTAATAAGAAATGATTTTATTAATAACCAGTTGAGCCTGTTCCAAGTAATGGCCGCCAAACAAATTACAATGGTTGAGAACATGGTAAAGGTTATAGATATCTTTACGTTCCTCATAGCTTGAAGAAAGTGGCATAACCGATTCGTAGCCTTGATAAAATTCTGGTTGAAATCCACCAAAAAGCTCTGTCATCGCAATATCACACTCCCTGTCCCCCCAATAGCACGCAGGATCGTAACAGATAGGACCGAATGCAGTGAGTGCCGCATTTCCATTCCATAAATCGCCATGCAACAAAGAAGGTTCCGGAGCATGGTTTGCTAGCCGCTGTTTTACGACATCGATAAAGTCATCGATATCAACCAAGGTGACGCCTTTTTCTTTAAGGAGCTGTAATTGCCAACCTATGCGTTGCTCAGCAAAGAATACACACCATTTCTTGTGCCATTTGTTGGGCTGTAGAGTCGAACCGAGATAGTTGTCGGTATCAAAACCAAACTCTTTTTGCTCGCCCCACTGGTGTAGGTGAGCTAATTGTTGCCCAAATTTAAAGCTGTTGGGACCATCTTCTAATGGTTTCGTTGGAAGGTAGTTAAGAATTAGGAATGAGGCATTTTTGGTTTTACCAACCAATACCACCTCAGGTACAAATAGGGTGGATGTTTCACGCAAAAGATGCAGGCTTTCAGCTTCTACCTCAAACTTAGACAAAAACTCGCGATCGTTAATTTTCACAAAATAACGTTGCTCACCATCATTGATCATGTAGCTTTCACTGATATCACCACCAGACAGCCTTACTTTTTCCGTGATCTGGTAATCGAACAATAAAGTATCAGAAAGCTGTTGCGATATTGCTTGCCACATACAAAACCTCGCGAATCTATTTGACCACCAATAGTTTAGGATAAATAGCAGGGAGTTGGCGTTATGTTGAGCATACTTAGTAAAGAAACCTTCCTCTTAGTGTAGTCAATTTGTATAAATGTGAATCAAATCGCTTATAAGCCTCTGATTTGTTGGCTTAGCATATGGAGATGAACGTTTACAACAGGTATTATGATTTTTTTGACGTTAGTTCCATTGGTGGCATGAAAATACTGATATGTGATGACTCAGCTGTTGCAAGAAAGCTTATTGCGCGTTCTATCGTACAAGATACATCATTGCATCTTATTGAAGCGCAAGATGGTTATGAGGCGCTTAATATTCTTGCTGAGCAAAATATCGATATTTTGTTTCTCGATTTAACGATGCCCATAATGGATGGTTTTGAGGTCCTCGAATCATTACCTGTTAGTCAGTACGCGACCAAAATCGTCATTATTTCTGGAGATGTTCAACAAGAGGCAAAACAGCGCTGTCTCGATCTTGGTGCTCAAGCTTTTATCGCTAAGCCTCTGACAGAAGAGCAGGTGCTCCCACTATACGAACAATTAGGGCTGCATTATGCGTTCAAACCTAGTCATTCGGTTGATTCTAAAAGCCAGGGTTGCGAAGAGCTTTCCTTACTAGCCAAATTCCGTGAAATTGCGAACATTGCCCTTGGTAAAGGGGCTGCGATTATGGCCGACCATTTACATGAGTTCATCCAACTTCCTGTTCCTCATGTTGGACCTTTGTCCTACGGCGAGCTTCATATGACACTGGTTGATGTGGTTGGGCGTGACAGTTCCGTTGCGGTAGCGCAGAGGTTTGTCGGTGGTGGTATTCACGGAGAGGCACTGGTGTGTTTACGTGGTAGGGATATCAATCAGATTGGGGAAAAATTAGGTTATCTCCTTGAGTTTACGCCTCATAATGAAATCATCTTGAATATTTCTAACCTACTGGTTTCGTCATTTCTCACATCGTTGGGCGATCAACTCGACAAGCAATTCTCACTTCGTCAGCCAGGCATTGTGGATACCTTAACACCTTATTGTGAAGAGCAAGGCGAGTTGGGTGAGCTCTTTACTATCGAATACACCTACATGGCAGAAGCGCTCGATTTCGAGTGCGAGGTACTGTTTTTAATTGATAAGCCATCCGTAGAAATAATCTATGAAATCATGGAGCTAATCTAATGTCCGATATCACGCTGGACATAGCAGACTTTCATTGGGTCACACAAATTCTCGATACGATGGATTCAGGGCTTATTGTTTTGGATCAAGAGTATAAAGTGTGTGTGTGGAACAGTTTTATGCAGTCATACAGTGGCGTTCTATCACAAGAAATTCTTGGTGAATGTTTATTTGAGCATTTTGAAGAGCTGCCAAGAACTTGGCTAGAAACCAAGATAAAAGCTGCCGCCGATCTGGAAACTCGTTCTTTTTCTAGCTGGGAAAACCGACCGTACCTTTTTAAGTTCAACAACTTTTCTCCGGTTTCAAACAGCAGTGATTTTATGTATCAAGATATCGTGATCACGCCGTTAATTGGGCTTTCAGGAGAGGTCAGCCACATAGCGATTCAAGTCAATGATGTTTCTGAAACTGCGAGAAATCGCATTCATTTGAAAGAAACAAATCAACATTTGTCGGAAATCAGTCGCAAAGATGGTTTAACAGGTTTATTTAATCGCGCTTATTGGGAGCAATCATTGAAAGATGAGTTTGCTCACTTAAAAGTTATCGACGGACCATGCTCATTAGTAATATTCGATATCGACCACTTTAAGAAGGTGAATGATACTTATGGTCACCCGACAGGGGACGAAGTCATTCGTCGAACCTCTGCCTTGTTGAGAAAAACAGCAAGGAGCAGTGACATCTGCGGTCGTTTTGGTGGTGAAGAGTTTACGGTACTACTTCCTCACACAAACCAGGAGCAAGCTTGCTATTTCGCAGAGCGTTTGCGCAAAAGAATTGAGCAAGAGATCGTGAAAGTGGAAGATTTTTTGATTAATTACACAATAAGTATTGGTGTTTGCGAGTATAAGCCTTATTTTGAAACTCACACTCAATGGTTAAAGAGTGCCGATGCTGCGCTGTATCGTGCAAAAGAAAATGGCCGTAACCAAACCTGTTTGCATGAAAATGACTGAAATATAAAAAGGTTTGAAGAAACCCTGCATCCGAATTCAGTGAAGCAAAGCTCAATTGTTTGAAAATCATCCAGTTGGTTCGTGAATGTTTGTTAATATGAAATAAGTTAATGAAATTTTCTCGGCATGTCTTACTATTGAAACTATTCTGCTTTCAGCTTCGAAGGCTTGCAATAAACGGAGAAAAACAGTGGTTTTAGAAACCGATGGATATCTCGCTCTTATCGAGCACTTGTCTCTAAATCTAGATATTTTTACGACCGAAATTGGCGACACTGGATCCGAAAGCATCGAAGATGTTGTCACCGATATGGTGGCTTCAAACATCATGGCGATTTTTGAGCAAAATCCAGAACTTCACTCGAGCGTACGCTTCAAATTGTTGAAAGAGGCTGATGCAGTTGTTGAAGATCTTGGTGAGATATTGGCTGGGGTATGGCATAAAAAAGCGACCAATGAACAGATCACGTTCCTTGATGAATACATCGCTCTGGTCAAAAATCTGTTCGATAATGCTGTTGCGACTTACGACTGATATTGTTTTAACTTACAGCAATGTCCGGTTAAAGAGTGAGAGGAGTTACATTGTAACTCTTCTTATTTGCCAAAACTTAGATGCCCAGTATGGGTTGTCGATTCTTGAAATAATCACACCTCTAGACGTCGATGCATGCATAAACTGCTTGTTACCCAAGTAAATTCCGACATGATAAGTTGTACGTCTTGTTTTAAAAAACACTAGATCCCCTTGCTTGGCATCCGTCCAACTTAACTCCACACCTTGCTTTGATTGCTGCCTCGTTGTCCTTGGTAACGAGAGCTGATAAGCCTCAACAAACGCTTTTTGTACAAATGCTGAGCAATCAATTCCAGATTTCTGTGTCCCGCCTAAGCGATAAGGCGTGCCGTGCCACTCTGTGTAAAACTCGAACAAATCAGGGTTGTCCGACAATAGCTGATTTGTAGGTGTTGTCACCTGTGCTTGCTCACTAGGCTCAGGCCCAGAAGAGCAGGCGCTTAGTAGCACACTGATTATCAAAGGAAAATATACTCGACGCAAATCACCACCTGTCATCTCTATGACTCACAACTGAAATATTAGTGTCATAACCAATCCATAGTATGGGCTGCAAATCACGGTTTTGTCTCACAAATGTGACGGAATCACTGCAGAACCGATTCAACCTTAAGAAAGAATAAAAATTGATTATGGCAAAGCGAAAACGCTCACGCACATCACTTTCACTGATTCAGGCTGTCAGTGCAACATTTTTAACTATCATTGCTCTTGTTATAGCCCTTTCTGTCTCAAGTTTCAAAGGAATGGAACAGGTAGGGGAACAATTTGAAGACTTGTCGCAAAAAGCATTACCAATCGCGATGGCAAACGCAAAGTTAACCAGGAATGTATTGGAGATGGTTAAGCTACTCAACCATGGTATGCAGATTACTGAGCCGAAAGAGTTGCCTCTCATAAAAGAGCAAATCGACTCTCTTGCAACTCAAAGCACGACTTTGGTTGTGGAAGCGTCTGGTGTAGCTCAGCAACTCTCGGAGGAGTTAGACACCAAACTAGCGCGTTTACATAACATCACGCAGTCCATTTTGTTGAAGCAATCTTCGGTGATACAAATTCAAATGGATATTGATGCCGCTGTTGGTGGTTTTCGCTATGGGCTTAGCTCTATCGGTCCGGAAATGAATCGAATCAGTTCGTTCCTTAGTGCTGATAATCCTGAGTCGAGCGATGCCGCTAACCGTTTCATTGCTTCTGCAAGCTCAATGGAAAGTACGTTCTTAGTCATGATGATGCACTCAGAATTAAACAAAGCCGAAAAAGAATACCGAGAAATGCGAAATCGCATAGCAGGTATTAAACTCGCCTATGAAGACTTCCAATCTTTCCATCCTGAAGTAAGTGAATATGCAAGCTTAACCGCACCATATGAGATGGTGAAACAAGGCTTTAGTGAAAAGGGCGTGCTGCGTTTGATCCTCGCCAAACTAGAACAAGGGGAATTGCAACGTTCAGAGTTTAAACAGGCTTCGATGCTTGCGGATGAAACCATGCGGTTACTTGATCAAATCTCCCAAACCGCTGGTCAGTTGATCGATGAAAAAGAGCGGGTGGTCAACGAGACCATTGAATCGGTGAGCGTTGTGCTCGTGTTTGCGGCGTGTGTGATTTCTTTTATTATTCTGGTTACTTGGTTTAGTCTCAAGTCATGGACAAACCGAGGGTTAAGGAATGTACTAACGCGTCTTTCAGCACTTACCGAACATGATTTTCGTGACAAGGCAGAAGAAGTCGGCCCCTATGAGCTGAAAGAAGTAGCACGAAAGTTGAATCAAGTAATCGATTCCACACATGACTCCATTCAAACGGTGACGCGCAATTGTGAAACGCTTTATCAGACGGCAGAAGTAAGTCACAGTGCAGCCGAACAAACAAGTGATGGGTTGGCAACACAAAATGAAGCGTTGTCGAGTATGATCACGACCATAACGCAGCTTGAAGCCTCTATTCGTGAAATAGCAATGGTGACAAATGCATCTTCACAGGACTCGCTCCTTGCAACCCAACACACTGAAAAAGGGGTTCAAGTCGTGGAACAAAACCGCGAACGTTTGGAGTCATTAGAAAGCTCTTTGGATGTAAATGAACAGTCAATGTTAGAGCTAGACCAGCGTGTTAAACAGATTCGTGAAATGGTGGATATGATCAGTGGGATCGCGGACAACACCAACTTACTTGCTCTCAACGCAGCAATAGAAGCTGCCCGTGCTGGTGAGCAAGGGCGTGGATTTGCGGTTGTCGCTGATGAAGTTCGCAAACTTGCAAGTGATACCTCTCAACAAACGACGAACATCCGAGAAATGATGAGCGAGCTTATTACTGCCGCAGAGCGTTCTCGTCAAGCAGTTAATGATTCAAGAGAAGAAATGACCCACGCGCTACAGTCCAGCAATGAAGTGAAATCGACATTTTCTGATATCAACCTCGCGGTTAAGTACATTCAAGAACGTGTTGAGCAAATCTCAGTTGCTACAGAAGAACAAGAACGAGCGACGGCAGATGTATCTCAATCCATCACACATATTTCTGATCTTGGCGAACGCACAAATCTGCAGCTTGAGTCTATGGTTGAGAGTTCTGAGCAAGTGGCGGAAATTGCTGGGCACCAGCAAGCAATGCTGCACAAGTATGAGCTTCATCAGACCAAGTAAATGAGATGTTTCCACCGACTAAAAGCAGAACCTCGGTTCTGCTTTTTTGTTACGGCTACCCATTCAATGGCTCCTATTTGCATTGCAAAAGTGAGTTACATCTCATCTCGTTCATTTCTAAAGGGTTTAGTTATCACAACGTGATGTTAATGCTTTGTTCGAGGGACTCGTTGACTAGAATGTCGCCAGAATTCAAAGGAACGAATCATGCAGTTATCACAAAGAGCCAGCCTCATACTAGTTAATCATCACCAAGAGCTTTTGCTTATCCACCGCGCTCGAAACGACAGACAGTATTGGGTTTTCCCTGGCGGCAGTGTTGAAGCAGGTGAGAAGCCTGTTGAAGCTGCTAAAAGAGAAGCGCTGGAAGAAACCTCAATAGAACTTGGCTCGGTTAAGAAAGTTTTGGAACTCGAAAATCAAGGTCGCTTAGAAACCTATTTTCTTTCTTATGTAGGGAACTTAAAAGTGAAACTAGGGAGTGGGCCAGAGCAAATCAGAAAATCAGATGTTAATCAGTATCATTTAAAGTGGGTGCGTGTAGAGCAACTTCACTCGATTTCTTTATATCCAGAGAAAGCTAAAGCCTTTTGCTTGAAGCATAAGGAGTGGTTTTGTGATCGATAAAGTTTGCCCCGTCGTTCTACGTAATCAAAATCAAGAGATCCTACTTTTTAAACATCCGTTGGCGGGTGTTCAGCTCGTCAAGGGCACTGTTGAAGTGTTTGATGAAAGTTACATCATAGCAGCCAAGCGGGAGCTCGCTGAGGAGTCTGGTATCACACATGTTCGTTCCGCACGATATTTATGCTCATGGGATAGTGGCTTTCAAAATCAAGTATGGCATTTTGTTTTGTGTGAGTGTGCTGACCTCGCTAATTCATGGCTGTTTCATACGCAAGACGATGGCGGACATGATTTCGCGTTCTTCTGGCACGATGTCGAGAGCGGCCTTCCCGCGAATGCACATACTGTGTTTCAGCGCGGGCTGGAAAAGGTACGAGAGTTGATAAACCAAGGCGTGATTTAAAGGAGGATTCTGTCATTGCATTGGCGGATTTGGGCGAAACGCCACAGTAAACACTATGCTTCTACTAGAAGCAAATAAAGAAGGTAGAGCAGCCGTTACTGTTCTCATCGTGTTGATAATGGCACTGTCGATCTCAAAAATGGCGATGAGATTACAAATGTTTAAGTGACTTCTATATGCTTTGCTCATTCATTCAGATAAGGAAACGGTAATGGATAAATTCGTCGTGTTTCTCTTATGCCTTTTTATGACAGTTGGCGGAGTGGTTCATCTTTATGACAACATTGTTGGTGGCTTTTTACCTTACGATTTTGCGCCACGCTGGTTGAATATGTATTGGAGCGCTTTGGGACTATTGGACTTATTAGCAGCGTATCTATTGGTCAAGCATCGCCGCTCTGGCCTAGTCGTTATGTTATTGATTCTTATAACCAATGTTATCTTTAGTTCCCACGCTCACTATACATTAGAAATATTAGATAACAACGTCGCCCTACAAATGAAGACACTGTTTTTAGGGTTCTCATTTGGGGTATCTATCTGGTTATGGAATGCGCGAAAACATAGTCAATCGCGCCAAATATTTCGTTAATTATTATTTTCACAACACTCGATTAAGGATTGTAAACAGGGACTCGTTATGAACGATTTTAAAGACTTGGCCAGTTTTGCTGGTTTCAGCGTACTGACAGGTTTGAGCTTTGCCACCACTTTCTTCAGCCTTGCTTTTCTATACAGCTCAATAGAGGCACAGCAAGTAATGAACACCAATGCTTTGGCATGTGCAGTGCTTGGTGTTGTTGGTTTATTTGTTGGTATTACTCAGTTAAACAAAAAGCGTCAGCTAGCAGAAAACTAATCTGTTCTTACACATCATGAGGATGAAGTAGTGTTTAACAGGGGTTTAGGCTTGGTCTATTCGTTTTGTTGACATACTTCATCCAACAATATTTTTTCAACCATTACTTCTTCTCTTTATTGTAGCGAAAGGGCTGCGTTAACAGCTTATCTAATCTTTGCTCTTCTTCGTCTCTAATTTCCGGCACACCAATAACAACATCTTCATGACCCAACTTAGGCTGAGCTCGGTATGTCCCAAAAAAGCGGTCCCAAACTGAAAGGAAAAAACCAAAGTTTGAGTGGGTCTCTTTTACTATCACTGAATGGTGCACGCGATGCATGTCTGGTGTAACGATGACGTTTCGCAGTTTTTGGTCTATGGATAAAGCCAGTTTTGCATTACTGTGATTAAACATCGCGCTCGCATTAAGCACAATTTCAAATACCACAATTCCGATAGGTGAAACACCTAAGATAAACACGGCTGCAATTTTTACTCCCATTGAAATGATTATTTCGAAGGGATGAAAGCGTGCGCCTGTAGTGACGTCTATGTCGAGATCGGCGTGATGCATTCGGTGAATCTTCCACAGCGGCTTTACATGATGAAAGACAACATGCTGAGCGTAAATGACGAAATCAAGCAAAATGACGGTTAGAAAAATATTTAACCAAGCGGGGAGGGACAGAATATTGAGCAGCCCCCATTGTTGCTCCTGAGCTATGACCGCAGCTTGAAAGGCGGCGATAGGCATGATTAAAGCAATAACTAGGCTGTTAAAAGCGACCAATGACAAGTTATTGACCCAGCGAAACCTGCGCGAAGCGGTCAGTGTTTTTCTAGGCAATTTGTTTTCCCAAATGGCACAAAGCAATAATACGCCAAGGAAAAAGCCTAATCTGAGCCATGAGGGTTCTTGAAATGTCGTTTCTGTCACTGTCATTCCCTTATTTATTTCTTTATCTATGACCGAGATAAGAGTGAAATTATTTCAACACACTGTTGATGGGCTTATCTTGAGGCGAAGCCATAATATCAGTAGAATCGCGCTCTACTTTTTACTTGGCATTACTTACCATGAGAATTCACGCTTTCCACCGTTTATATCAGTACCGACAATCTATCTCAACCAAGCCTTTCAACGCGCGTGGATGTAAAGTGGTTCGTTGCCAATATTGCCAGGTTTCTGAGCAACACTGTTTGTGCGACCTTCAGCCAAACATCAAGGCCAATATTGCATGTATGTTGATTGTTTCTGAAAACGAAGTGTTTAAGCCAAGTAATACCGGTCGTCTAATCGCTGATACGATTCAAGAGACTTACGTGTATCAATGGAACCGAACAGAACCGTCTGAAGAGATGCTAGCGCTACTACAGGATGACAGTTACCAACCGGTGATTGTATTTCCTGCAGACTATGTGGATGATCCCTCTCGTTTAATTGAAGATCTAGAGCCAGGGCGATTGGTAAAAGAAGATGTCGAGAACAAAAAATGGTTGCTGATCTTTATTGATGGTAGCTGGCGTGAGGCACGAAAGATATTCCGTCGTTCTGATTTTCTTAAATCTTTGCCTGTGCTTTCCATTGAGCCGGAATCTCTGTCTGAATACATCATGCGCCGCTCCGAGAATGATCAGCATCTTTCAACCGCCGAAGTCGCGACATTAGTTTTAAAACAAGCTGGTGAGCCGAAAGCTGCGGAATGCCTTCAATTGTGGTTTGAAGCCTTCAGAGAAACTTACATGCTGAGCAAGACTCGAGTCAAAAACGACCCTAACCAGCCTCACTTGAAACGTTTCAAAGAGTGGATGAAAACCGAGAGCTGACTCTAAGGAATGAGCTTTTGTTGATGGTATGTTGTTCAACTGGCTTCGGTGAGGGGATAAATCTGCATTCGGTCACGGTTTGCAGGCGTACAGATATGGATAATGCCATAGTTTATACTTTTGACTCTAGCCATTTTGAGAGTCGTTTGAAGCATTTTTTAGGAGAGAAATACATGTATTACGGCTTTGATGTCGGTGGCACTAAAATTGAATTTGGTGCATTTAACGAGAAGCTTGAGCGTGTAGCGACGGAACGTGTACCTACACCAACAGACAACTACGAGCTGCTGGTTGATACCATTGCGGAATTGGTGAATAAATACGATACAGAGTTTGGCTGCGAAGGTACGATTGGTCTTGGCTTGCCAGGTATGGAAGACGCCGATGATGCAACGGTACTAACAGTTAACGTTCCTGCGGCAAAAGGCAAACCACTTCGTGCTGATCTGGAAGCTAAAATCGGTCGCAGCGTAAAAATTGAAAACGATGCAAACTGTTTCGCGCTTTCTGAAGCGTGGGACGAAGATCTTCAAGATGAACCATCTGTACTAGGTTTGATCCTTGGTACTGGTTTTGGCGGTGGCTTTATCTACGAAGGTAAAGTATTCTCTGGCAGCAACCACGTAGCGGGTGAGGTGGGTCACACACGTCTTCCTATCGACGCATGGTTCCACCTGGGCGAAAACGCACCATTACTTGGCTGTGGCTGTGGCAACAAAGGCTGTTTAGATAGTTACCTATCTGGTCGTGGTTTCGAGCTTCTTTACGCGCATTACTACGGCGAAGAGAAGAAAGCGATCGACATTATTAAAGCGCACGCAGAGGGTGAAGAGAAAGCAGTAGAGCACGTCGAGCGCTTTATGGAGCTGCTAGCAATCTGCTTTGCAAACCTGTTTACTGCAACAGACCCACACACCGTTGTACTTGGTGGAGGCTTATCTAACTTCGAATTGATTTACGAAGAGATGCCAAAACGCATCCCTAAACACTTATTGTCTGTAGCTAACTGTCCTAAGATCATCAAAGCAAAACACGGTGATTCAGGTGGTGTACGCGGCGCTGCGTTCTTAAACATCAAGTAGTGACTGAAACCTTACTCGATACAAAGTAAGAAGAAATTTAAAGCCCCGTTTAGACCATCAAGGTAAAACGGGGCTTTTACTTGTATATCGAAGTAACTTATATACCCAAGTAACTCATATACCTAAGTAATTTCGGTATGCTCGGGTATGGATCATGAACAAAAGTAGCATGCATAAAAAACTCGCGACGAATCGCGAGTTTTCTGTTTACAGCTAAGCTTATTTGTTCTTTTTGCCTACGCCTAGGTTTTCTTTTTGAGCTAGGGTGATTTTACTAAAGCCTAATTTTCTGAAGTAGTTGTCGCGGTAGTTGCGCACTGCTTTAGTGTCAGACACGGCTTCGATTTGTTGCTCCATCTTTAGGAACTCAGTGATATCGATACCTTCTGCTTCTGCAACCGCTTCTTGAATGTTGCGGTGTTGCTGGTATGAGAACGTCAGTTCTTTGTCTTGGTCTTTGTAAGTGTAAAGAATGGTGCGAGCCATAGCTGTCTCTCTGAAAAGGTTTCTGTATTAAACAAAAAGGCCAGACTCGCTGACCTTTGAATTTCTAGTTTGGGCTAGATTCTGCCTTGAAGTGGGATAATTGTCACGCTTTCTCCCGCTTTTACTGTATCAATAGCTGGGGAGATTTCGATCAAACAGTTCGCCTCACTCATTGAGCGCAGAATACCAGAACCTTGCTTGCCTGTTGTACGAACGGTTAAACGGCCAGTGTTATCCAGTTCATAGACGCCACGGCTAAACTCGGTACGACCTTGTCGAGAGCGAAGGTTTTCAGTCGCGATGGCATTCACTTTCAGAGGCTTCCAGCCTTGTTCGCCTTGCATCTTACGCAGTGCAGGCTCAACAAAGTTGATGAATGAAACCATCACTGCCACAGGGTTGCCCGGCAGACCAAAGAACGGCTTGTTGTTGATTTGACCAAACGCTAATGGACGTCCCGGACGCATGTTGATTCGCCAAAAATCGATTTGACCAAGTTTATCCAAGGCAAGTTTGATGTAATCCGCATCACCAACGGATACGCCACCAGAAGTCATAACCACGTCCGCTTGCGCCGATGCGTTTTCCAATGCTTCAATCATTAACTGTTCGTTGTCTTCCAGAATACCGAAGTCCAAGATCTCGCAGCCGAGCTTTTCAAGCATGCCCATGATGGTAAAACGGTTGGAATCGTAGATAGAATTCGCTTTTTGCTCTGTTCCCGGCGCTTGTACTTCGTCACCGGTGGAGAACACGGCAACTTTCAATTTTCGGAATACATTCGCTTCACCAAAGCCAAGCGAAGCGATCATGCCCATTTCTGGAGAGGCGAGGCGAGTGCCTGCGGTAAAGACGTCACTGCCGATAGCGAGATCTTCACCTGCTTGACGAACGTTTTGGCCTGCTTTGATATTCGCACCGTTAAAAGTGACCCTGTCACCTTCTTGAATGGCTTGCTCACGCATGACCACTGTATCGCCGTTACGTGGTGTTGGTGCGCCAGTCATGATCTTAACTGCTTGACCAACTTCCAGAGGCTGATCGTAAGCATGGCCCGCCATCACTTCAGCAACCACTTGGTAGCTATCACGGTCAACATCATCACTGCGGATGGCATAACCGTCCATCGCGGAGTTGGTGTATTGCGGCACATTTACTGGTGAAACGATATGTTCCGCAAGAACGCGGCCATAGGCGTTTTCAATCCTGCATGCTTCTATTTCCGAAACCGCGTTCACCAAAGAAAGGATTTTTTCTTGGCCTTGAACCACAGAAAGGAAAGCCGGAGAAAGTGTGTCGCAACATGCAGCTTCTTTCTCTTTGTTTTTTGGTGCTTTCGCTTCTTGAGCATACTGAATAACGAACTGAGCAATCGCTTCAAGATCATTGATGTTCATTTGTGGCAGTTCAGAGTCCAACTCGCCGCTGTCTGAAGCGATAGCGATGATGTTTTCATCGTTTGGATAAAGCCAAGGCTTGCCTACTTCTTCACGGTGCAATTCAATTTTAGGAAATGCGATGTTTTTGCAGCCTTCGACCAAAACCACATCAAGCATGTCTTCATCAAAACGTGTTAATAGGTATTCAAACTCCGCTTCGGCTTCTGGCGTTTCTGTCATTAACGCAAAACGGTTGCGAGAAGCAATCAGCATTTGAGATGCGCCAGCTTTGCGTAAACGGTAGCTGTCTTTACCCGGCTTATCGACATCGAAGTTGTGATGAGCATGTTTTAGCATGCCAATGCGCAGGCCCGCTTCAGTTAGCTTTGGCAATAGGGCTTCAAGCAGTGTGGTTTTGCCTGTGCCTGAATAAGCCGCAAAACCAAGAATAGGAATGTTTAGCGTGTGTTTCATGATTCTAATTGTCCAAATTGCGCCAGTTCTTCCGGAGTGTTCAAGTTGACGAAACAGTTTGGTGAGTCGCTAAAGTCAACGTAACTAGTGTTGCACTCTTTGTAGAGCAGAATGATTTTGCGGTCGCCACGTTCTAAAAATGCGGTGAGTTTTGGCAGTACGCGCTTGTGGTAGAGCGTAAAAACAGGTTGCTGATGGTCACCATCATGCGCGACCAAAATATCGCTGTCTTCTTTGACGAACTGGCAGAAACGCTCGACAAGGTCGGTGTTGATTTGTGGGCTATCGCAAGGTACAAATCCGACCCAGTCAGTTTCAGCATGCATCAAACCCGCGTGAATACCGCCCATAGGCCCAGGGAAATCTTTGAATTGATCACTAAATACGAAACCAAATTTGCTGTACGCATCTTGGTTTCGGTTGGCATTAATTAAAATGCGTGGAGTTTGTGGAGATAAACGTTCAATAACGTGTTCGATGAGTGGCTTCTGATTTAACTCAATCAGACCTTTATCTTTTCCACCCATACGGCTGGCTTGGCCACCAGCCAAAATGACCCAACTAGTTTGTGTTGGTTGAAGCATATGCATTCTCTTGGGATGTTTCTTTTGGTATGACATACAACAGAGGAGACTCTATCAAAGTCTTGTCTTTAATCCACCACTGTTTTTTACATAAGTCGGTCAGTGCGTTGGCCTGATGGCTTGTCACCACGATACTGGAACCACGATCCAAAAGATCTTTCGCCATCACTACCAATCGTTCAATGGATTCTTGGTCTAAAGACGCACTTGGCTCATCCATCAATAAAATCGACGGCTTTAAGATCCAAGCCCTTGCCATGGCAACGCGCTGTTTTTCACCGCCGGACAACACGGAAATATGTTCGTCCGCTAAGGTTTCTAAACCTACCATGCGCAGCGCGTGAATAACTTGAGCTCGCTTATCTTTTTGCGTATCTTGTTGATATTTCACTCCATAGACTACGTTTTCATATACAGTGCCGTCAAAAAGGTAAGGGGATTGATGGAGATAAATCACATCGACACGACCATTGCGACGCGTCAGTCTTTTCAGCCACGTATCTTTTGGCGCAACAACATCGCCAGTAGAGGGTTTGAGCAAGCCAGCAAGGATTTTGAGTAGGGTAGTTTTGCCCACACCATTGTCACCCTTGAGATAAATGCCATCATTTGGGCCGATGGCTAACTCAGGGATGTGGAAAAGCACACGCTCTTTAAAGCGCATGGATAACTGTTCGGCGGTGATTTTTATAGTCATAATTCGCCTCGACATGGGGTTAATGGTGAGTCGTTTGTTTGCTTCATGTTCTATGTTCTGAGGTAGCCTTTGCCTCTCATACTTGATAAGAAGAAGTTTAGAGCCAACGCTAAAGATAGTAATACAATTCCTAATGCAACTCCTTGCGCAAAAGCACCTTTACTGCTTTCCATTGCGATAGCCGTGGGAATATTTCGCGTCACGCCCATAATGTTCCCACCAACCATCATTGAGCAGCCCACCTCGGTCACGATACGTGAAAACCCTGCAATGATAGCCGCAAGTAGAGGAAAGCGGGTTTCCCAAATCATCGTAGCTGCCAAGCGCGGAATGGAGACGCCCAGCGTGATGGCAGTTTCCACTGCACGACGGTCGCTAGATTGTAATGCACCATGCATCATCGATACCAAAACAGGGAAGCAGATCACCATTTGGCCGAAGATCATTGCCTTCTGAGTGAACAGCATTTGCCAGTCTCCCCAAGGGCCAGCACGCGACAGCAACATGTACAGCAACAGGCCAATCACCACAGTAGGGACCGCTTGCAGCGTATTTACGATCGACAACAAAAACCATTTACCGCGAAAGTCGGTATACGCCAGTACAAAGGACATCAAAATAGCCGGCAATACCACTAGGGATATTGCCGTGATAGAAACACTAAAGGAGACCGCAACGATCTCCCATAGGTCTGCATCAAAATTCACCAGTAAGCGAAGCGCTTCCAGTGTTGTATCAGCAAGATTCATATTGCGTTATTTGCTCTCAGCATTCGCAACAAACAGTTGTTTACCGTTTAGGCGGAAACCATTGATAAGTTCCTGTCCGCGAGGGTTTACCAACCAATCACTGAATGCCTTCGCACCTTGATAGTTGATCGTTGGGTAACGCTCAGGGTTAACAAGAATAACTTGGTACGGGTTAAACAGTTTTTCATCGCCTTGGAACAGAATTTCTAGATCCAATTTGTTTTGGTAAGCCAGCCATGTGCCGCGGTCCGTCATGGTGTAGCCTTGCATTTCAGACGCCATGTTTAGAGTTGGGCCCATACCTTGACCTACGCTACGGTAGCCACCAAAGTTCGGTTCGATTTTAGTTTGAGCCCAGAAGCCCATTTCTTTTTTGTGCGTACCAGAATCATCGCCGCGAGAGATGAACGTTGCGTTTTTGTTTGCGATCTCTTTGAATACATCTAACACGCCTTCGTCATTTTTGATTGTTGCTGGGTCAGCTTTCGGGCCTACAATCACAAAGTCGTTGTACATTAGCTTGCGAGGTAAAACGCCGTAGCCTTTCTCAACAAATGCGCCTTCAGCTTTTGGTGCATGTGTCATCACCAAATCTACGTCACCGTTTTCGCCCATTTTTAAGGCTTTACCCGTACCTGCAGCAATAACATCGACTTTGTAGCCCGTGTCTTTTTCAAATTGTGGAAGCAGGTAATCAAGTAAACCTGAATGGTAAGTACTGGTTGTGGTTGCAAGGCGAACATGTTCTCCGTCTTGAGCAGAAAACGCAGAGTAACTTACAAGCGTGATAGACGTTGCAGCCAGAGTTAGCGCAATTTTTTTCATTTTTATGTGTTCCTTTCCAATGATTCTTTGGAATCTCTCCAGGTTTTAGGGAGAAGCCTTTTTGGACGAGAGCGATTAGCGTAATACGCAAGTTGTCTTAGGGTGTTGGAATAAGCAAACATCAACATCCTGAGATCACTTAAATGCGCTCCGTATCCACCTTATAGCAAACAAGATGCCAACCTTTTACAAGCTTAAAGTGCTTGGTTTATGCACTAAATCATGGGGTTATTTGCATAAAAGTTTGCGTTGGTACAAAATGTCGCACTTTTTGTAGGGTATCTCTGTTTAAACTTGGTACACTCTGTCCCATCGAAATCCATCTGGGGTAAATATGTCTACTCAATCCCATCTTAGTACAAACCAACAATATAGCGCCTTTTCCGTACTGGTCGTCGATGATGAATTAGGCATGCAAGCCATCTTGAAAAAGGCATTGGGTAAGCTTTTTTCACATGTCGATACAGCTGGTAGCATCGAAGAAGCAGAACAACTGCGTAATTCTCGACATTATGATCTGATCTTACTGGATATTAATCTGCCAGGGCGTTCTGGAATTGAGTGGGAAGAAGCGTTTGAAGATGATGACAAACGTGCCGATGTGATTTTTATGACGGGTTATGCGGATTTAGAAATTGCCATTCGAGCGCTACAGCTCGGTGCTTCCGACTTTATCCTCAAACCATTCAACCTTGAGCAGATGTTAAAAGCGGTCAGTCGCTGTATGGATCGCCGTTTGAACGAACGCATGCAGTACGCCATGACACGCGATTACCAACGTCACAATACCTCAGAGATCATCGGCGGCTCAGAAAAAACGCGTCTGCTTAAGCAACTTATTAACCAATTTGCACCATCACGCGCTTCTGTTTTGGTGGAAGGTGAGTCGGGTACGGGTAAAGAACTAGTTGCACGAGGTATCCACCAGGCGAGTGGGCGAACGGGCCCGTTTGTGCCAATCAACTGCGGCGCGATTGCACCAGAGCTTTTAGAAAGTGAGTTGTTTGGTCATACATCGGGCGCGTTTACCGGTGCAAAAAAATCGCGTGAAGGTTTGTTCCGTGTTGCGAACGGTGGCACCTTATTTCTTGACGAAATCGGGGAGATGCCACTTGCAATGCAGGCATCATTATTACGTGTGTTAGAGCAGCGTACGATTCGCCCTGTCGGTTCAGAAAGAGAGATCAGTATTGATGTCCGTATCGTAGCGGCAACCAACCGAAACCTGCAAGAAGAGGTCAATCAAGGTAATTTCCGCAGTGACCTCTATTACCGTTTAAACGTTCTGAAAATTGAAGTGTGTCCGCTGCGAGAGCGCAAAACCGACTTATTTGAGTTGGTGCCATTTTTCAGCAACATGCTGACGCGCGAGCTAGGTATGCCCGCGCCCAAATGGGCGCACGAGGACATGGAAGCCATGAGTGAGTACGATTGGCCGGGAAACATTCGTGAGCTGAAAAACTTGATTGAGCGTTGTATCTTGCTTGGCAAACCACCTGCACACTATTGGCGAGAGCTGAATGGCGGGCATTCACTGCCTAATGTATCGATTACTGTTTCTCACTCTGCTGAGTTACCAACCTTTAGAGAAGGCAAAGAATTTACTGGCGAAGGCTATCCAAACAGCTGGACGTTAAAAGAAGTCGAGAAAGCACATATTAAACAAGTCGTTAACTTGCATGAAGGCAATAAGTCTGCTGCTGCTCGTGACTTGGGCGTAGCTCGCAAGACCTTAGAACGTAAGTACAAAGAATGGGATTCTGAGGGTGAGGAATATGCCGACTAACGGCCCACAGCACAAAGGATTGTCAAAATGGACGCACCGTTTTAAAACCATGGTGCGTTATCGCTTGTTATTCTTAACCTCTGCGCCGATTTTCCTCACGTTGTTAGCTCTGATCGGCATTACCATTTATTGGTCTATTCATTACACGTGGCAAAATGCGTTGCTTGATGTCTCGGAACGTCTTGGTGTTGCAAATAACAGTGTAACGTTGTTACAGCAAAAGCAAGCCAATTACGTGCGGGCGTTTGCCGATTCGTACGATTTCCGTATTCGTATTAATCAAGGAACGCCACAAGGTGACCTGCAAAAGTGGGTCACAGAGCAGAAGAAAAGATATGCTTTAGATTTTCTCTCTTTCCAACGCGTTAATTCCATGGAAAACAAATTCCGCTTTATGGATCTCACCAAGCGCGAATCGTTTTTTGATGTGCTCAATAAAGAAGAACTCGAACGCCTCGATCCTGAACTCGCCAAACGAGCAGAAGTGCCTATTCTTGCTGATGGTGACAGGGAGGTGCGTGGGTTAGTCAGTCGGACCGTGATTCCGGTATACAGCCAAGCGAACGATTTGATCGGCTTTCTGGATGGTGGTTTGCTCCTTAACAACAGTACAGTGTTGGTGGATCAAATCCGCGACCTCATTTACTTAAGTGATAATGACCGCCTTCGCCCTGTGGGTACGTTGACGGTATTTCTCGATGATTTGCGTGTGAGCACCAACGTTCCTTTAGACAGCGATCATAGGCTAGGGCGCGCCATAGGCACTCGCGTGAGTGCAGAAGTGTATAACCAAGTACTTTCGAAGGGTGAACAGTGGGTTGATCGCGCTTATGTGTATGACGCTTGGTATATTACGGCGTATCAACCAATCAAAGACCAATACGACAATGTTATTGGTATGCTTTATACGGGTTACCTCATGTGGCCATTCGTTAAAGCCTACATGACGAACATTGCCGAAATCAGCTTGATTACGGTTATGTTATTGCTGGTTTCCGGCGTGATGGTATATCGCGGTTCTTATGATCTGTTTCGACCGATCGAACGCATTCATAAAGTGGTGAAGCAGGTCCAACAAGGTAAAGAAAAACGGATTGGCCCGTTAGGATTAGATGCCGATCATGAACTTGCGCAGTTAGCCAGACAGTTTGATGATATGTTAGACGCGCTAGAAGAGCGCAAAATTGAATTGAAAAACTCCGCAGCTCAACTTGAATGCAAAGTTCATGAGCGTACGGCAAGCCTGAGAGAAAAAACCCAAGATCTTGAGCTGCATATTCAATTGCTTAACCAAACTCGCGACAAACTCGTTGTTCATGAAAAACTGGCAGCATTGGGAGAACTCACCGCGGGGATTGCTCACGAAATTAATAACCCAACCGCCGTGATTCTTGGCAACGTAGAATTGATCCATTTTGAATTGGGTGACGATGCAAGTCGAGTACAAGAGGAGATTGATGCGATTCACGCGCAAATTGATCGTATCCGCAATATCACGCGCAGTTTATTGCAATACAGTCGCCAAGGTGGTGTTCAAGATGAAATCACTTGGCAACATGTCAATCCTATCATTGATGAAAGCATCACCTTGGTTAAAACTGGCACCAAGAAACGCGACGTCGAGTTTGTGACTGACCTACAAGCGCATACGTCCGTTGAGATAAACCGCCATCATTTGCTACAAATCTTAGTTAACCTGCAAATGAACGCCATTCACGCAATGAGCGGTAAAGGAACATTAACAGTAGTCAGTGAAGACTGGATTGAAGAGGGCGAAGTGAAAGGAGCCGCGATTCATGTTATCGATGAGGGCTGCGGTATTAAACCAGAAAACTTGAGTCGAATCTTCTCGCCATTTTACACAACGAAACGAGAAGGCACAGGGTTAGGGCTATCGGTCTCCCAAAGTATTCTCAGCCAAACGGGTGGTGAGTTAAAAGCAGAGTCTGAATGGGGAAAAGGCAGTAAATTCAGTATTTATTTACCTAAAAAAGCCGAACTGATCCTAGAGGTGACGAATATCGCTTAGTCACTTGTTGTAAGCATTACGGAAGAAAGAGCCAGTTATAATACTGGCTCTTTTTTGTATTCAATGACGCATTTGTGCTTGAGCTTTTTGCTTTGAAGAAGCACTGCGATGGTTTCACTAGCGATGAATTAATAAAAACAACACTTGCAGTATGTAGCATGAACAAGTACCGTTGCCCGGTTTTTCTAAATACACCCCAATTGCTAAGGTAAAGGTTTTGATCTCCACAGCGAATATTACTCAACAATTCGGCGCTAAGCCGCTATTCGAAAACATTTCAGTTAAGTTCGGCGAAGGCAATCGCTATGGCTTAATTGGAGCTAACGGTTGTGGTAAATCAACCTTTATGAAGATCCTCAGCGGCGAGCTTGAGCAAACCAGTGGTAACGTAAGCTACGATCCAAACGAGCGCGTTGCAAAACTGAACCAGGACCAGTTCGCTTACGAAGAATTTACTGTAATCGATACCGTTATCATGGGTCATAAAGAGCTATGGGAAGTGAAGAAAGAGCGTGACCGCATCTACTCACTTGCTGAAATGAGCGAAGAAGACGGCATGAAAGTGGCTGACTTAGAAGTTCAGTTTGCTGAAATGGACGGCTACATGGCAGAAGCCAAAGCGGGCGAGCTTCTTCTTGCTGTAGGTATCCCAATGGAGCAACACTTCGGTCTAATGAGTGAAGTAGCACCAGGCTGGAAACTTCGTGTGCTTCTAGCGCAGGTTCTATTCGCAGACCCAGATGTGATGCTTCTTGACGAACCTACCAACAACTTGGACATGGACACAATCCGTTGGTTGGAAGATACGCTAAACGCGCGTAACTGCACAATGATCATCATTTCGCACGACCGTCACTTCCTAAACTCAGTATGTACACACATGGCTGACTTGGACTACGGTGAGCTACGCGTTTACCCTGGTAACTACGACGAGTACATGACGGCGGCTTCTCAAGCTCGTGAACGTCTATTAAACGACAATGCGAAGAAGAAAGCACAAATTGCAGAGCTACAAACGTTCGTTGCACGTTTCTCAGCAAACGCATCGAAAGCAAAACAAGCGACATCTCGTGCTAAGCAAATCGACAAGATCAAACTGGACGAAGTGAAAGCGTCTAGCCGTCAAAACCCATTCATTCGTTTTGAACAGTCTAAAGAGCTGTTCCGTAACGCTCTGATTGTAGAAAACCTGAGCCAAGGTTTTGAAGAGGACTTGTTCTCAGACTTCAATGCAATTTTTGAAGTGGGAGAGCGCGTTGCGATCATCGGTGAAAATGGTGTGGGTAAAACAACACTTCTAAACACGCTTGCTGGTGTACTTGAACCGCGTGCTGGTGAGTTCAAATGGTCTGAAAATGCAAACATCGGTTACTACGCGCAAGACCACGCGCATGACTTTGCAGAAGACATGAACCTAACGGATTGGATGGGTCAATGGCGTCAAGAAGGTGATGACGAGCAAGTCGTTCGTGGTTTCCTTGGTCGTATGCTATTTGGTCAAGATGACATTAAGAAGTCAGTAAAAGTACTGTCTGGTGGTGAGCAAGGTCGTATGCTGCTTGGTAAGCTAATGATGCACAAGCCAAACATGCTGCTAATGGACGAACCAACCAACCACATGGACATGGAATCGATCGAATCTTTGAACACGGCGCTTGAGCAATACAAAGGCACGTTGTTCTTCGTCTCTCACGACCGTGTATTCGTAGACTCACTAGCAACGCGTATTATCGAAATCCGCGATGGTAAAATCACAGACTTTAAAGGCACTTACTCTGAGTTCCTAAAATCTCGTGGTGTTGACGCGTAATTACTCGCAAAGCGTTTAAAAAGCAAAAGCCTCGCTATTTAGCGAGGCTTTTTTGATATTTGGCCTTAATCCTTAAACTGACCTGTTATATACGCATAGAGCCCGACTACGCCAAAGGTAATAATCATAGAAAGCATGATACCGCTGGGCGTAAGCAGAAAATTCCACAATTGGTCATTATTCATAGTCCACATCCTCTGTGAATCCGCATTATTGGTTTTAGTTTACACTGAAAAGGTGTTATTGGTTGCCTTTTACATCAAATTCAACCTTGTCGGCTCCTGTAAACACTTGGAAGCGCAAACCTTTCGCACGCGCAATGGTTGTAATACCAAATTGCTTCGCTAGATCTAACCCCATTTGAGTAACGCCAGAGCGAGAAAGCAGAACAGGAATGCCCATTTGAGCCACTTTAATCACCATCTCTGATGTAAGGCGACCTGTTGTGTAGAAAATTTTATCTTCACCTGTTTCTTCTTTGAGCCACATCTCACCTGCAAGTGTATCCACTGCGTTGTGACGGCCGACATCTTCCACAAATGATAACACCTCATTACCTTTGCAAACCGCACAGCCGTGTACTGCGCCCGCTTTTTTGTAGGTGTCGTTGTAATGGGTTAACGCTTCCAGCGCAGAATAAATTTCTGACTGCTTAAGAGGAACTTGAGGCACTTGATAATTTTCAAGCTGCTTCATCACGTTGCCATACATAGTGCCTTGGCCACAACCTGAGGTGACGGTTTTCTTTTTCAGGGCGCCTTCTAAGTGCTCAGTGTTTTCTTTAGTAATCACCGCTGCGGAATGCGTTTCCCAGTCAATAATAACGGATTCAATCGCTGCTGGATCGGACAGGAAGCTTTGGTTTTTTAAATAACCCAGTACTAGTGCTTCTGGACGCGAACCCAGCGTCATGAGCGTGACCACTTCTTTCCAGTTCAGCATGACCGTAAGAGGACGCTCGCAAGCGATTTGCTTCGTGAGCTTTTCGCCGTACTCGTCGTACACATCGACTTCAATGGTTTGCAGGGGATTTTCACTGGTTTTAATAATATTTGGTTTCAGCACAGTCGTGTCCTAGTGATTAAGAGCGTTAGGTTGCTACGCATTTTAGCTTTTTAAGTGGCTAGCAAATCTCATTCCAAAATAGCGGTTCCCACAGAAATTGCGAGGTTTTATGTCAACAATGCATTAAAACTGCGAGTTCGCAGTAATGACACATCAATACATTTGAGTTTCGTCTAGTTTGGTACTTATAGCCTGAGGGAGTATATAGACTAAGTTATATCAGCTTGGCGCGTTTATTGCTTCGAAGACAATAAAAATGGTCGAAAACGGGGGCAAAATGTCCTGTGTGTTTTCAGACCAAAAATAGAAAGACTGGGTGAGTTATGTCGGATAAGAAAGATTTCGAAAAAAATTACGAAAAGACTGAGGATACATGGCCAATCGGCGTAGAGCTTGTTGAGCATGAGATCAGTACAGGGATTTGGGTGACAACCCAATGGCAGTTGACAGGATTTGCGCTGAATCCGACGGAAGAGACTCCAGATGTTTGTCCGTTGCAATTACATAAAGATGAACGTACAGACTACCGCTTTAACTTAAGCTCTCTGCAACCTAAACTCTTTTTAGTGATGGATAACGTCGAGTCTGGTGAAAAACCAGCGATACAGTTACTGACGGCTTCACAATCTGTTGCGGCGCAATATATGGATGGTGATAACCTTGTACTATCTAACGATATGCCGTTAGCCGTTCAGGCTTGGATGGAAGCCTTTATCGGTCGCCACGGTGAGTTGTTAGAAGTAAGACGTAAGAAACGCAAAGGAGCGGGCAGAGCAAATGGCAACTAGTTTTTTAAGCCGTTGGTCGAAACGTAAGTTAGAAGAATCTTCCCAACATGATGAAGAGATCACGCCGATAGCAGAGACGGCGCAATCCGAAGATAGTGTCACAGCGCTTTCAAACGCTGACGAAAGCTCAGATGCTTTGAACGTCAATGAGGATAGTCAGGCTCCAGACATTACCGCGAGTGTAGAGACTGAAAAAACCGAAGAAATGTCTGTGGCGCAACTGCTGGTTTCTGAAGCCTCAGAAAGCGTCAAGAAAGCTGCGCTGCGCAAAATGTTCTTGTCCGAAGAATTTAACGTGCGTGACGGCCTAGACGATTACGATGATGATTACAGTAACTTAAAGTCACTTTCTCAAGACGTCGCTGAGACGCTGCGTGATTGGGTTAAAGACAAAGTGGAAGACGAACCAGACGCTGAAACTGCGCAAGGGTCTGAGCTTAACGTTAACGATATCGCATCTGAGGTAGTTGAAGACGCAGAGTCAAACACCGACAAAAGTGGCCAAATTACTCAATATGAAAATGAACTGTATATAAATACAGTTCCTGGCGAAAGTGATACTTTTGCTGAAGAATCACAGCCTAACGAGGTGAGACAAAATATACCACACAAAGAATAGGTACATTTTGACTAAACACTCAATGAGCCGGCTGAGACAAAATGTCTCAACCGGTTTTTTTATCCCTACTATTTGTCAGTAAAATTAATAACCTATTGATTTTTAGTTGATATTTTATTGGCATGACACTTGCTATCTGTTGCTCAATACCAATCTGGTTGAAGTTAGTACGGACGCACTGCGTAGTATTCATCGCCTATAGATGGCGGAATAAGAATGCTCATTGATAAGTTAATCAGCAGAATCTCCGGCGCTAACTACACTAAGAGATGGAAAAGACTATCCATGTTCATAAATGGAATTGAGCAATGCTGAAACAATTATTAGAACAAGCAACTTCCAATAACGGTAAAGCGAGGCTGTACGCTTTCGAATATACCGTAGAGTTGACCAATCTTATTCCACCAACCGTAAGCTATGAAAGCGGTGGTAATACTTTGATTGTGGGCCCAACAGCAATCATCGAAAGTGCGGCAGCGCAATTGTCGCAAATGAACAGCCTAACGCTGCTTTCTACCGATGGCGAAAAGAGCACAAATCCCGAGCTTTATTACGCCAATTCGGTTCAGGTTTCAGGGTTCTTAGGTACGTTTGAAGTTCTGATTGAAAATCATGGTTCGACCAACAATCTTGCCAAGGTCGCGATCAATAGCGATTGTTTCGATATCGTACTCGATCTTTGCCTTAACAGCTGCATGTCGGAAGAAGTCCCAGTACCGGGCTACTACCCAGTAGGTCGTGGCTATCCGAAACTGGCTGAAGCGTTGGAAGAGATTCCAACCTTAATGGGGACGTTCGATAAACCGAAATTCTTCCGTTTAGATACCGATTTATGTGCACATAGCTCTCGTGGCGTAAAAGGTTGCGAACGGTGTGTGGATGCTTGTCCGGCAGGGGCACTATCGAGTGAAGGCAGCGACAAAACGGGCCATCGCATCGAGATCAACCCATACCTATGTCAAGGCGTGGGTACTTGTGCTACAGCGTGTCCGACAGAAGCGATTCATTACGCACTGCCAAACCCTGAAGATACGCAAAAGTTTATTGAACGTACGCTCGCCAACTATGAGCAAGCGGGTGGTTTAGATCCTATCGTATTGATTTGCAGTTCTCGCCACGAGAGCTACAACGTGATGGCACTAAAAGCACTGCCAGATAATGTGATTCCAATTGTGGTGGAAGAACTGCCTTCGGTTGGTATTGATACTTGGTTCGCCGCGCTTGTGAATGGTGCTACTCAGGTGCTGTTTGCGGCTTCACGTTTTATGCCTCAAACCATTATTCGTGTGCTTAATAGCGAAGTAGGTATCGCTCAAGAGCTGCTCGGTCAGCTTGGTATCGCCAAAGAAACCATCGACATTCTGTATCTAGAGTCACTACGTGAAGGTGCTCCGACACTTTGTACCGAGTCTTTTGATTTGGCATTAGGAGACTTGCAAGGCAACAAACGTCAGCGTCTATTTACGGCGTTGGATGCGTTGTCCGCATCACGTATTCCAGTTGAGAACATTGTTGAACTTCCAGCGAACGCACCTTACGGCACAGTCTCTTGTGAAAGTAAAGGTTGTACGTTGTGTATGAGCTGTGTGGCGGTGTGTCCAACACGTGCATTGCATACGGACGGTCGATCTCCGTCGCTTAAATTCGTCGAGCAAGACTGCATTCAATGTGGGCTGTGCGAGAAAGCGTGTCCAGAGAAAGTGCTGACGCTTACTCCTCGTATGAACTGGGTGAAAGAAGAACGCCAGAAAGCGGTTGTGATTCATGAAGAAAAGGCAGCCGAGTGCATTCGTTGTCACAAGCCCTTTGCTCCGCAATCGATGATCGACATGCTACAAAACAAGTTACGCGGTCACTCTCATTTCTCTGATGAAGCGGCGATCAATCGTATCGCGATGTGTGAAGACTGCCGTGTGATCGACATGTTTGAGTCGATGGCAGAAGACCCAATGAAACAACTGAAATACTAGGAGCTCGCAGTGGACACACAACAAGAACAAACACTGAGAACAGACATTTATCTCGTTCTATCTGCACTTTTTCGTAGTGCGCCTAGTGATGAAATGCTGGCGTTCCTGAAATCGCTAGAAATTGAACCGTCTGAGAGCGCGATGCAAAAAGCTTGGCTCGCACTGCAACAAGCCGCGAACGAAGCGCAGCGAGAAGCGTTAGAAGAAGAATATCAAGATCTGTTTATTGGCATTGGACGTGGTGAAGTTGTGCCATTCGGATCTTGGCATCGCACTGGCTCGATGATGGAAAAACCGTTAGCGGAAATTCGTCGCGATTTGGATCTTTTAGGCATCGAACGAGAAGAGAACGTGAAAGAGCCTGAAGACCATATTTCTGCACTGTGCGAAGTGATGGCAATGCTGACAGGTGAAGAGGAAGAACTTCAACAAGCGGTGTTTAACAAACACATCGCCCCTTGGTTCCAATCTTTTACGCGCCAACTAGAGAGCGCAGAAAGCGTGAACTTCTACAAGCCAGCTGCACAGCTTTGCGATGCGTTTTTAACGTTAGAGCAAGTGCGCTTTAGCGTGAACACCAAAAGCAGTAAGAACAAATTAAAAATTGATGTGAAAAACGTCACTGATTACGAGTAATCGAGCAGTACTTGGTCATATCGATAGAGAGGCATGAGTCTCCAAAGATCTACCGTAAGGTAAGGAAGCAATGATGAAAGATAATAAAGAAATAAACACAAGCCGTAGGGATCTCCTAAAAGGCTTCACAACCGCTGCCGTTGCCGGTGCTGTTGTTGCGGGAACCACGAAAGTGGCCGTTGCTTCAGAAACGGTTGAGCCTTCTGAAAACGACGTGAAGAAGAAAGGGTATCGTGAAACTCAACACATTCGCGATTACTACGACACACTTTAGGAGATAACGGATGAAACTTGTCAAACGCTCCGACAGTGTGAGCAAAGAAACGAACCAGCTTGGCGTATCTCGTCGTGCATTCATGAAAAACACTTCGCTTGCCGCTGGTGGCGCAGTGGTTGGTGCTAGTCTATTCGCACCGGGAATGATGAAAAAAGCGCAAGCAAAATCAGTCGATCCAGAAGCGAAAACAGAAGTAAAACGTACTATCTGTTCTCACTGTTCAGTGGGTTGTGGTATTTACGCAGAAGTTCAAAATGGTGTTTGGACGGGTCAAGAGCCTGCATTCGACCACCCATTTAACGCCGGTGGTCACTGTGCAAAAGGCGCAGCACTGCGTGAACATGGTCACGGTGAGCGCCGTCTTAAATACCCAATGAAGCTTGAAAACGGTAAGTGGAAAAAGCTTTCTTGGGATCAAGCGATCGAAGAAATCGGTAACAAGGTGATGTACATCCGTAAAGAGTCCGGCCCTGATTCGGTTTACTTCTTGGGAAGCGCAAAGCACAGCAACGAACAAGCGTACTTGTTCCGCAAAATGGCATCACTTTGGGGTACGAACAACGTTGACCACCAAGCGCGTATTTGTCACTCAACAACCGTGGCTGGTGTAGCGAATACTTGGGGTTACGGTGCGATGACCAACTCTTTCAATGACATGCACAACTGTAAGTCGATGCTATTCATTGGTTCAAACCCAGCTGAAGCACACCCAGTAGCGATGCAGCACATTCTGATCGCAAAAGAGAAGAACAACTGTAAGATCGTCGTAGCGGATCCTCGTCGTACACGTACGGCAGCAAAATCGGATCACTATGTATCACTTCGTCCTGGTTCTGACGTAGCATTCATTTGGGGTGTGTTGTGGCACATCTTCGAAAACCAATGGGAAGATAAAGAGTTCATCCGTCAACGTGTATTCGGTATGGATGAGATCCGTGCTGAAGTGGCGAAGTGGACGCCAGCAGAAGTTGAGCGCGTAACAAGCGTAAGCGAAGAAGACGTTTACCAAACAGCAAAACTGCTTTCTGAAAATCGCCCAGGCTGTATTGTTTGGTGTATGGGTGGTACTCAGCATACTACTGGTAACAACAACACACGTGCTTACTGTGTGCTTGAGCTAGCGCTTGGTAACATTGGTAAATCAGGCGGCGGTGCAAACATCTTCCGTGGTCACGATAACGTACAAGGCGCAACCGACCTTGGCGTACTTTCTGACACGCTACCTGGCTACTACGGCCTTTCTGAAGGCGCTTGGCGTCATTGGTCAAAAGTGTGGGAAATCGATTACGAATGGATCAAAGGTCGTTTCGATGACAACGCTTACAGCGGTCAGAAACCAATGCACAGTGCAGGTATTCCTGTATCTCGTTGGGTTGATGGTGTACTGGAAAACAAAGACAACATTCGTCAACGCGAAAACATCCGTGCAATGTTCTACTGGGGACACGCAGTGAACTCTCAAACACGTGGTGTTGAGATGAAAAAAGCGATGCAGAAGTTGGACATGATGGTGATTGTGGACCCATACCCAACGGTTGCTGCGGTAATGAACGACCGTACCGACGGCGTTTACCTGCTTCCTGCAACAACACAGTTTGAAACACACGGCAGCGTTACCGCATCTAACCGCTCTCTACAATGGCGTGATCAGGTGATTGAACCTTTGTTTGAATCAAAACCAGACCACGAAATCATGTACCTGCTTTCGAAGAAACTGGGCTATTCCGATCTTCTGTTCAAAAACATCCGTGTTGAAAACAACCAGCCGGTGATTGAAGACCTGACGCGTGAATTCAACAAAGGCATGTGGACGATTGGTTACACAGGCCAAAGCCCAGAGCGTTTGAAAGCGCACCAACAAAACTGGCATACGTTCCACAAAACCACATTGGAAGCGGAAGGTGGCCCTGTCAACGGTGAAACCTACGGTCTACCTTGGCCATGTTGGGGTACACCGGAAATGAAACACCCAGGTACACACATTCTGTACGATACGTCTAAGACGGTTGCAGAAGGTGGCGGTAACTTCCGTACGCGCTTTGGTGTGGAATTCGAAGGCAAAAGCCTTCTTGCAGAAGACAGTTATTCGAAAGGCTGTGAGATCAAAGACGGTTACCCAGAGTTCACTGACAAGTTATTGAAACAACTTGGTTGGTGGGACGACCTAACTGCTGAAGAGAAAGTGGCAGCAGAGGGTAAAAACTGGAAAACAGATCTGTCTGGCGGTATTCAGCGTGTCGCGATCAAGCACGGTTGTATTCCATTTGGTAACGCGAAAGCGCGTGCGATTGTTTGGACGTTCCCAGACCGTGTGCCACTGCATCGTGAACCACTGTACACACCACGTCGTGACCTTGTAATGGATTACCCAACTTGGGATGACAAAGATGCAATCTTCCGTGTTCCTACGTTGTATAAATCAATTCAAGAGCAAGACAAATCGGGCGAGTACCCAATCGTTCTGACTTCTGGCCGTCTGGTCGAATACGAAGGTGGTGGTGAAGAGACGCGTTCAAACCCTTGGCTTGCCGAGCTTCAACAAGAAATGTTTGTTGAAGTAAACCCGAAAGACGCGAACGATCTTGGCTTTAGAGATGGTGATGATGTTTGGGTTGAAGGTGCAGAGAAGGGACGAATCAAGGTGAAAGCGATGGTTACACGTCGTGTGAAACCTGGCTTGGCGTTCATTCCGTTCCACTTTGGTGGTAAGTTCGAAGGTGAAGACCTGCGTCCTAAATACCCAGAAGGTACACAGCCTTACGTTGTTGGCGAATCGGCTAACACGGCAACCACTTACGGTTACGACCCGGTTACCTTGATGCAGGAAACCAAAGTAACCCTATGTAACATTCGTAAAGCGTAAGGAGTCTGACCATGGCACGAATGAAATTTCTATGTGACACGAAACGCTGTATCGAGTGTAACGGCTGTGTTACTGCATGTAAGAACGAAAACGACGATGCGCTTGAATGGGGCATTCAACGTCGTCGTGTGGTAACACTAAACGACGGTGAAGCTGGTGAAAACTCTATCTCTGTTGCTTGTATGCACTGTACCGATGCACCTTGTATGGCAGTTTGTCCAGCAGACTGTTTCGAACATACCGAAGACGGCATCGTTCTTCACAATAAAGATCTGTGTATCGGTTGTGGTTACTGTTTGTTTGCTTGTCCGTTTGGCGCACCTCAATTTCCTAAACAAGAAGCGTTTGGTGAACGTGGCAAAATGGATAAATGTACTTTCTGCGCGGGCGGCCCAGAAACAGAGCCTGGCTCTGAGGAAGAACGTCAAAAATACGGTGCGAACCGTATCGCAGAAGGCAAGTTACCGATGTGTGCATCGCTTTGTTCAACTAAAGCGCTGCTTGCGGGTGACGCAGAGAAAGTCTCTGACATTTTCCGTCAACGTGTGGTAGAACGCGGCGCGAAAAACGCAGGTTGGACAGACGGAAACGATCTTTCTTACGATGCGACGAAAAGCTAAGTAAGGAGAGGCACATGTTAAACACGCTTAAACGTGCATCTCTAGCAATGCTGTCAATGATGACGGCATTGCTGCTGACTTTCGCAATGCCTGCTTCAGCAGAGGAACAATCTTCTAAAGTTATTCAACAGGAGATCACGCAACTCGCCGGGGCAGACTATTGGCGCGAAGTCAGAGAGGGGCAAGAAGGCTACACCACGTCTCAATCGCCAGAACATGGCGTATTGATCAGTAAACCTGGTGAGACTTGGTACATTCTAAAAGAGAAATGGATGTCTCCAGCGGGTGCTGTCGCGATTTTCGGCAGTATTGCAATGGTAATCATGGCTTACGTATTCGTTGGTCCTTTGATGCTTAGCAAGCCGCGTACTGGTAAAAAAATGAAGCGTTGGTCTCGTTTAGACCGCGCGCTTCACTGGTGTATGGCGTTTACATTCTTAACGCTGGCATTCAGTGGTTTGATGCTGGTTTACGGTAAGCACTTCTTAAAACCGTACGTTCCTACTGAGTTCTGGGGCTTTATCGTCATGTTGGCGAAGCAGTACCACAATTACATGGGACCATTGTTCTTCATTTTACTGATGCTCGTGCTCTTTAAATGGTGGCGCAAGTCGATTCCAAACATGACAGATGTTCGTTGGTTTATGAAAATGGGCGGCATGGTTGGTAAACACAAAGGCACACATCCGTCAGCTGGTTTCTCAAACGGTGGTGAGAAGGCAATCTATTGGTTGTTAATCTTCTTTGGTGCTATCGCGGCAGTGAGTGGCTTAGTTCTGGACTTTCCTATCTTTGGCCAAACTCGCCGTGACATGGAGCTTTCTAACTTAGTTCATGCGATTTCGGCGCTGATTCTAATCTGTGGCTTTATCTTCCACATCTATATTGGTCTATTCGGTATGGAAGGTGCGCTAGAAGGCATGGTGACAGGTGAAGTTGATGAAACATGGGCGAAAGAGCATCACGATCTTTGGTATGAGGAAGTGAAGTCCAAAGAAGCGATGGGTGAAACAGATACGGGACAAACGGAAGTAAAAGGAGCGAAAGCGAATGAACAAACCTCATAACGGGATTTGGGTTGCGTACATCCTGAGCTGTCTGACCCCGTTTACGTTTCTGATCTCAGGCGTTATCGCAATTATCTATGCGGGTTACCGATTAGATAAGGGAGAAGACAGCGACGTAGTGATTTCTCATTACTACGGTTTAATTCGCACCTTCTTTCTCTACCTGACGTTTTTTGTTGTGTTGATCGTCACCGTCGCGACTTCTAACGGTGTACTCGTTGGCGTGAGTGATTATTGGTTGCATAGTACTTTGCTTGAAACCATTGCTTACTTTATTCCTTGGGTAGGGATGGTGTTTGCTGCATTAGCCATCTTGGTGTGGTTTATGCGAATGTTTCAAGGGATGCAGCAACTGCTCAATAACCAACCACACAGACCATCGACAGGTCCAAACCTTTAATCAGTATTCTTTAAGCAAAACCGCCGTAATAGGCGGTTTTTTTGTTGCTGTTTTGTCTCAAATATGAAGCACTTAGTCGCAGGGGTGATACTTGATGCAACTTATTGAGTGAATTTACGTAACTGGGCAGAAAATCATAGTTAAGTAAGAAACATGTAAAAAAATCGCGTCACGATGAGACATTAGTCTCACTCACGCTATTGTTCATTTACTCAGGATTCATCGTCCCGTTAAAGTACGCTGCGCTCAGAAACTCAAAGAGTTGCATACGTGAAAATTGCCATCAATACATTCAGTCTACGCATACAGAGGAATCTCTATCGGAGGATGTTTGATTAAGGCATCTTGCTCTCACAAATAAAAAGAGCGAAACGAGCATTAAATGATGCGGCAAGGTAAGAAAAGGACAAACACGTTACGGCTATGATCCCTCAATTCGTCATTTCTATCACGAATCGCTTTGGCGAAAGTTATCACTTCTCTGGTCAGTTACTTACTAGCGGCGAACCTAAAACATTCGTGACCAAACAAGAGGCAATAGAGTTTCTTGAGAGCTTTGGTGAGCTTGACCTTCGCTCTGTCGAGGACTTGTTCTATGCGATTGGTCAATTCAAGCCAAACATACCTGACGGTGAGCTTACTTCCCAACACTATAATTCAACGTTTGCCAATGCTTTGGTGAACGGTGACTTGCATGTCGCTCGAATTGTACCTACCGGCGAAAACTACGCACTCTCGTCAGCGGTTACGCCTCCACCGACTCAAAATACCGTCAATACAAAACCATCGAAGGGAAAGGGGAAGTCGAATAAAAAGAGTGGCAGAAGTGCCGCATCCGCCAAGCCTCAGCAACAAAGCAGCGAAAAACATGAGAAAGCCGGTGATCCTGTATCACTTGTGACGGGTGAAGAAATTCTCGAACTCTATGATATCGAGCTACAACAAGGTACTACTTGGCAGCGTACTTACCGCTCTTCGCAGTCGGATGTAAATCATGGAATGGGCTTTGGTTGGCGACATGCATTTCAGTTTGAATTACGCGAGAAGACGGACGAGAAAGACAACGTTATCGCTTGGGAGTTTGTTGACGATAAGGCAGATATCACAGAATTTGAGCCAGTAGATATTGGAGCAACAAGTTACCAGATATACGCTGGTGCGAGCTGTTATTTCCTGAGCTCAACAACTCGGATTGTAACGCTCGCTAGTGGGCATCAATATCGGTTTGAGCAAAAAGATGATCGTTGGCTAGCTAAACAAGTTAGAAATGGCACGTTTTCAACGTTTCAATTGCAGTATTCTCGAAACCATCGATTGATCGAGATCGCATATAACAAGCGTCCGGTTCTTGAATGTCAATATGATAAGCAAGGACGCCTTGTAGAACTGCTTAATGCAAAGTCCCAAAAAGTTCTGGCAACTTATACCTATGATGAGCACGATGATTTGGTCAGTGCAACTAATCATTTGGGCCTAAAGGAACAGTATCAATACCTCGGCCATTTAATTATTAAGCGTGTACGACCAACTGGCTTTACTCATTATTTTGAATGGGATGGCGAAGGTGCAAAAGCGAAGTGCATCAGAAACGTTGGGGACGCAGGAATTTATGACTATCGCTTCCATTATCAGGGAAATCATTCTTCTTATTCTGACTCGTTAGATCATCAATGGTCTTTCTTGCATGACGAGCAGGGTAACTTACTCGAGAAAATAAGCCCCACAGGTAAAACTTGGCGATGGCAATATGATGAACTAGGACGAAAAGCACAAGCTATCTATCCTGATCAGTCAACGGTCAATTATCAATATAATCAGCATGGTCAATTAGTCTCTAAGTTTCATTCCTCTGGAAAAGAAATTCAATATGGTTATGACGGCTTAGGTAAGTTAGTTAAAACGGTTTCACCTGATGGGGATATCGAGAAGGCTTACTACAATAGCCTCGGTCAAAGAGTTTGGGATACCGATCAGTTCGGCTGTGTCACGGAATATGATTACGATAAACACGGTCAAGTCGTCAAAAAAGAGTCTGAAGATGGTAAGAAAAGTCAATGGTGGTGGGATGAACAACAAAGACTTATCGCGAATGAAATAGACGGTACATTACTTCGTTACAGCTACAATGAAGAAGATTTAGTGAATGGCGTTGCTTATCCCGATGGGTGTATTGCTCAACTCGCTTATGATCAATTTGGCAGGCGTACATCAGTTCGTTATTTTAACGACGAAGACAAAGTCGGTTATAGCGAAGAATATTCTTACGATGAGCACAGCCGTGTTGCTCAGATTCGAACGCCAGCAGGCATTACCTCGTATCAATGGGGAGCACTCGCGCAACAAGAAGCAGTCATCTTTCCCGATGGCAGCCATATTTCTTACGAATACGATCAACAACGTAATCTGACTAAATTAGTTCGGAGTGACGGCTTAGAGTTCGAATTCCTGTATGACGATGAAGGCCAGCTATCAGGAACTGTTGGGTTTGATAATCTACACAGCCAATTTGATTATGACGATATGGGGCGCATCCATCGTAAGCAAGTCGCCGATAGGACCGTGCTGTACCGCTATGACGCTGCGGGTTATCTCAAGCACGTCAAAGCTGGAAATGGTCGCAGTATTGTAGAGAACCACTTCAATTATACGCTTGGTGGGCGACTTACTTTCGCATCCAATCGCCATCAAACATTGCAATACCAATACTCTTCATTCGGGCATTTAACAAAGCGAATTCAAGGTCAGTTTGAGATAGCGCAGGAGTTTAACAGAGTTGGCCAACGCGTATCTCAGGTACTGCCAGATAATACGGAGCTGAGCTTCTCTTATGATCGATATGGGCGTTTTTCAGCGATTCGATTTGGAAACCTAGATTTACCTCAAATCAAATTTCATTACGATGAAATGGGACGAATTTCCCAAATTGAAACGGCACATTTTAATGAGCGCATCATTTATGATGGTGTTGGTCGTTTGGTCGAACAACATTGGCCTGATAGAGAGAAAAAGTACGTTTACAATGCGCAAAACCGTATTTCATCAATCATTGATAATACGGCAGGAGCAACACACTATCAGTACGATGCCTTAGGGCAACTTAAACGAGTCAATGCTTCCGGAGAAGTGACTAAGTTTGAATACGATAGTTTTGGCAATCCTACTTTGCCATCTTCAGAGGTATTCGCTGATCGTATTGAAGTACACGATGATGTACGGTTCAAATATGACGCGCAAGGAAACCAGACAAAACGTGAGGGGCAAGGACACGTTCAGACTCGCGTATTTGATGCGCTAAATCAGCTCATTGAAGTTCACACCGACGATGGTATCAGTCAATATGAATATGATGCATTAGGGCGCAGAACGAAAAAAATTACACAAAAAGGCGTTACAGAGTTCTTGTGGGAAGGTGAACGTTTAATTGGTGAACGCTCTTCAGGTGCTTTCCGTTGGTACCTATATCAACCAGAAACCTACACGCCAGTGGCACTGCTAGAAAATGACGTTATTTATTGGTACCAGTGCGATCAAGTTGGTAAACCAGAGCGACTGATCGATTACGAGGGGAATGTTGTATGGAGTGCCAGCTACGATGCTCACGGCTTTGCTCATGTACATATTGAAAATGTAGCAAATCCACTGCGTTTTCAAGGACAGTACTTCGATCAAGAAACCAGCTTACATTACAACCTCGCTCGGTATTACGATCCTAAACTAGGACGTTTTATCCAACAAGATCCGATATCTATTGCTGGTGGTATTAATCATTACCAATATGCAGTCAACCCTATCCAGTGGATTGACCCAACAGGTTTCCTTTGTGAAGAAGGGCTAAAACGCTTGGGTCAAATGTTGGCAGAGTATCAGGCGCAAAGCGATGTCCCCCAAGAGGTTTGCGATCAGATTTTAGAAGCTGCAAAAGAATCATCCGTCGGAGAAGGTGGCGTTCGCTCGCAAGTCAAAATCCGAAAACCAAAAGGTAAAAATCATATCCGATATGAGTACGATTTAGACCATATTGATTGCGAGAAGAACGAGATTACTTTTTATCGCCATATCAATCACTCAGATGGCACCAGACACGAAGTGCAGTATGTTGTTGGGATTGAGGAGTTTGTCAATGCGCATGTTTTTGACTCAGAGAAAGTTGGCGGGGAAGAAGGTTGCACGATCTTTACTGAAGATCTTGTGCTGAATAAAGCAGAGTATAAAGAAAACTCAGAACTCAATATGAGTGATTATGAGCTAACAGAAAAAAACAAAGCAAAAATTGATGAATGCTTGAAAGAGCGTCAAGAGGCAATGGACGCTCGAACTGGCGAAGAGGGATATAATGCTCAAATTGGCAATATTAACCAACAGTCTGCAAAAATAGGTGAGTTGGCCGCGGATGACTTTGTCCGGAGTAAACGTCCTAACGCTAAGCTGCTTCATCCCAAAGATATTGGAACCTCAATTTCGAAGCCGGGCGATTTTGATATGGTTTACGAGGTGGAAGAGCCGCCACCAGGTGAAATTATAATTGTTGAGGCCAAAGGAGGGAGCAGCCCGCTGGGTAGCAGAAAAATTGGAAATATGGCATATCAGCAAGGGACAACGGAATACACTGCCGAAATCACCAACCTAATGTCTGAAAAAAAGGAAGGAACGACTGAAAAATTAGCTGCCGACGAAATTCAATACGCCGCTTTATCCGGCAGAACTATTCGATATATACATACTCAAGCGAATATCCCTGAAAGTGGTAAGGCCTCAGATGTAAAACTAGAAGTGGCAGAGTTTAAAATTGATTCAAAAGGATTAAGTCAAAATGCAAAGTAAAGAATCGGTCAAATTTTTAGAGCGAAAAGCAAATCCTGAACTTGACACACAAGCCATTGTGAATCGGAAAAAATTTATAAACCGGGTCTTAGATAACAGAAAAGAAGGCCTTAAAATCAGGCGTGAAAACCTAGTCAGTCTTGGTGATTTCGCCATTGAGCAGGTTCGCTGGTACACATGGTTTCAAGCCTCTCATGAAGACGAGCAAATTTGTACATTACGTCTTTACGAAACTTCGCTGATGAGTGCTGGTTATCATATGCTTGCTACGCATCCCAATGATGAATTATCTATCAAGATCCTCGACTATCCTGAAGTAAAGTGGGACGGGGAAGGTATTTTGGAAACGGGGTGCATAAATCCTAATAGATGGATTGATATGTATTTTATATCGACAATTGTACGTGATAGACCTAGTTTAGACGCATTGGCAAGCTTTCCCATTTTTCTAATGAAGAAGAGCTCTACCAAAGCGGGTGAGCTGTCTTATATGCTAGTAGACGTAATTCAGTCGTTCCATAACCGCACATCGGACTACCCTGATAAGCTCGTCGCAGCAATGGACGCAGCGGTAGCTCAAGGGGATAACTGGGCGTTGGAAATTGCGATGGGGATCCTAGAAACCTTCGCAGCGCTCACTACTAACATTGGTTATGATTTTGAGGAAGTGCTCGTTAAAAACCTACAGTTTCAAGAGAAATATCATCTTAGAGAATTGGGACCAGATAGAGTAGGGATCCGCACGTTCATTAATTTCCCTCTGCTTGGTATGGCATGTATGTGGTATGACAAAGGTAACCGTTTATCTGTTGAAACTGGTTGGCTTCCTCCCTACCTCGTCGAAGGACGTTGGCTAGAAGATGTAAAAGCAGGAAAGATCACTCGATAAACCCCTTTAGTTAGCAATTCCGTACATAAGCCACCTCTCATGGGGTGGCTTTTACGTTTATGGTAGAGAGTTTGCTGTTTGTTGAACCATATAGTGCGCATTATGTTGGTGCACTAAAACCATATTGGTGCATTTATTAGCATGTTAAACACCATTTCAAGAATACGTAATTTTATTAAAGTTCATACAAAACAATAAATTAAAGCATATGTGTTAGAAATGTAAATTATGGAATGAGAATTGCTCTCTTAGACGCTCTATAAATTAAGTTCACCAAATTGGTGATGAGCCTAACTTTGATGCACAGGATAAGTGCGCTACAGATCAACGGAGACAATCATAATGAGTGTAACTGCCTATCAGGTACACGGCGCTGTACAAACTCTCACGCAAAGTTCCGACACACTTTTCTTACTACTTGGCGCAATCATGGTTTTTTTGATGCATGCTGGTTTCGCTTTCCTTGAAGTAGGAACCGTGCGCCAAAAGAACCAAGTTAATGCTTTAGTTAAGATATTGGCCGATTTCGGTATTTCCGCCATTGCGTATTTTTTCATTGGATACTGGGTCGCTTATGGCGGCACCTTCTTTGCTGATGCTGAGACATTATCTCAAGGCAATGGTTACGAGTTAGTGAAGTTCTTTTTCTTGCTGACCTTCGCTGCAGCGATTCCCGCTATTGTTTCAGGTGGTATCGCAGAGCGAGCTCGTTTTTATCCGATTCTAATCGCAACATTTTTCACTGTCGGCATCGTATACCCGTTATTTGAGGGAATGATCTGGAACGGAAACTTTGGTGTTCAAGCTTGGTTTGAAAATACCTTTGGTTATGGCTTCCACGATTTTGCAGGTTCAGTCGTTGTGCATGGTGTTGGCGGCTGGATAGCGCTTGTTGCCGTCGTGTTTTTGGGCATGAGAAAAGGCAGAGTTCGAGCAGGAAAGCACACCAACTTTGCACCTTCGAATATTCCGTTTTTGGCTTTGGGAGCTTGGGTCTTATGTGTGGGGTGGTTTGGCTTCAACGCATGTCAGCTCAAACTGTGTCAGGCATAAGTGGCTTGGTGGCTATGAACTCATTGATGGCAATGGTCGGGGGCATTGTCGCGTCACTGTTGGCTGGTAAGAATGACCCTGGCTTTATTCATAACGGCCCACTAGCTGGCTTGGTTGCTGTATGTGCGGGCTCAGACTTAATGCATCCTATCGGTGCTTTAGTGACAGGTGCGATTGCTGGCGTGCTATTTGTTTATCTTTTTACCCACCTACAAAACAAAACCAAGATTGATGATGTGCTAGGTGTCTGGCCTTTACACGGTGTATGTGGCGCTTGGGGTGGTATTGCCGCTGGGATTTTTGGTCAAAGCGCATTGGGTGGGCTAGGTGGCGTGAGCATTATCGTTCAGCTTCTAGGAACGCTTTTGGGCCTTTCCATCGCAGTGCTTGGTGCACTTGTAGTCTATGGTGCGATTAATACCAGTATGGGACTGAGGCTTTCAGAAGAAGACGAATTCAATGGCGCTGACCTAGCCATTCATAAAATATCTTCGACCAACGAGGATTGAGGCCAATATGGGAGCGGCATAAAGCCGCTCTTTTAGCAATTGCCTTTCTTGGCTTGGCCAGGAGGACAGAAATTACCATTACCTCGATGGTCATCATCATTGGTGCTGACTCTTACCTTTACATCATCGACTTCGCCTTCAACATTGGTAAGTTGACAGCCTGCCAAAGTCATAAGCAATATAAACGCTAGAGATACTTGTCTCATTGCTGTTCCTCTTAAATTGTAATTCTAATAGTGACCATTACGACTATGGTCTAATCCATATTACTACTGTTGCTATTCTTTCAGTGTTAAGCTAATGAAAAAACAGCAAGGATGAGTTATGAATTTCCCTTATAGAAATATTGTAGTACTTACTGGTGCAGGTATCTCGGCCGAATCTGGTATTCAAACATTTCGTGCGCAAGATGGCCTATGGGAGAATCACCGTATCGAAGATGTAGCAACGCCTGAAGGGTTTGCTCGCGATCCGGACCTTGTTCAAGATTTTTACAACCAACGCCGCAAGAAACTTCAAGATAATGCGATAAAGCCTAATGCAGCGCATGAAGCATTGGGTCGTTTAGAGGCTAAGTTAGAAGGTAAAGTGACGGTCATCACTCAAAATATAGACAACCTTCACGAAAGAGGCGGCAGTCAGAATGTGATTCACATGCATGGTGAGTTGCTCAAGGCCCGCTGTAGTGAATCTAACCAAGTAGTAGAGCACAATGAGGACATTAAGACCGGCGAGCTTTGTCACTGTTGTCAGATCCCTTCACAAATGCGACCACATATTGTTTGGTTTGGTGAAATGCCACTGCGAATGGGTGATATCTACGCGTCATTAGAAGAAGCAGATTTGTTTATTTCTATTGGGACTTCTGGCGTTGTGTATCCCGCAGCAGGTTTTGTTCATGATGCAAAAATGCACGGCGCACATACCATTGAAATTAACCTAGAACCTAGTGCGGTAGAAAGTGAATTTGAGGAAAAACGCTACGGAAAAGCAAGCGTTGAGGTTCCAAAATTAGTTGACGAGATACTGGCTCTAGAAGGAAAAGAAAGAGCGTAATAACTTCAACAGGAAGAGTTTTTGTCTTGTCATTAAGAACAAAAAAGCGGCTCATGAGCCGCTTTTTCATATCTTTAAAATGTGCCGTCCTAAATAAGGTTGACACTTTCCACCCCCAAAATTGGAGAGTGTTATGAAATCAACAACTAAAAGAACT
>NZ_JAWOTS010000014.1:0-108495 GCF_033338975.1 Vibrio sp. Vb0349
CGAAGCGTTGCCGTGTCAGCGAGGTGGCATTATAGAGATTGCGATCACATTGGCAAGCCCTTTTTCTCGTTTTTTTTTTGATTTTTTTATCGTTCGGATAAATTTGCATCAAAAGCGGTCAAAAGAGCACGTTATTTCTACAGTTCTCTGAATTTATCTGCGAAAAGAGCCACTTTTTCCCAATTGGTGTACTCCACCTCTTTGGTCGTATCAGTTTCGCCACCCGTCATCGACATAATGAACCTAATCATAGTTCTGTCGAACCAGCTGTAACGTGGGTAATAAAGTGCACCAGCAAAAACACCGATTAGCGTTGGTTTCCAAGGCGACTTAATTAGGAACTTGCGAATGTAAGCACTACCTTCAGGTGTATCCTTTCCTTGGTCCTCTTTACGAGCGGTTAGGTTTACGCAGAAAAATGCCACTTTATTTTGCTCCAATTGATTGAGGTTTCGCTCAATAAACTGGTATAGCTTTTTATTAAGATGGCCATAGCGAATAGAGGCGCCTATCAATACTCTGTCGTATTGGCTGAAGTCAATCGTCTCGACATTATGTAAATCCACCAGCTCACAATCGAAGTCTGGAAGTTGTTCATCTATATAGTGGAGAATTTTTTTAGTCTGCCCTTCGCGGGAAGAGTATAGAAATAATGCTTTTGCCACGATTTCCCCTTAGCTACGCCAAAACGTCGGCGTAAGTAGAATAAGTAAGGTAAAGATTTCCAAACGACCAAACAGCATAGAAACTATCAATACCCATTTTGCTTTGTCGTTAACATCACCAAAGTGCAGCGCTACTTCTCCCAAGCCAGGACCGAGGTTGTTCAGAGTCGCAGCCACCGCCGAGAACGCACTGAGCTCATCCATTCCTGTTGCAATCAACCCCAACATACAAACCACAAATACCAATGCGTATGCGGAGAAGAAGCCCCAAACCGCATCGACAACACGTTGCGGTAGGGCACTGCCACCTACTTTGATGGTGTAAACCGCGCGTGGATGGACTAAACGTTTTAGTTCACGCGCACCTTGTAAGGTAAGAAGCAGGATACGGATCACTTTCATGCCGCCGCCTGTTGAACCAGCACAACCACCTATAAAGGAAGAGAACAATAACAGCACAGGTAAGAAGAGCGGCCAATCCGCAAAACCTGTTGTCGTAAAGCCCGCTGTTGTGGATATTGATACGGTTTGGAACAGAGCCTGATCGAAAGCATCGTATGTCGATGTGTAAGAGTGATGTTTCAGTAATAATAGAAAGCAAATGATAAATAGCAGCACTTGAATAAACAAGAAGGCGCGAAACTCAGGATCTTTCCAGTAATACTTGGGATGTACGCCACCTGATGCAAATGCAGCAAAGTGCAGTGTGTAATTACATGCAGATATAAGCAGAAAAACCACCGTAATCAGGTTAATCGCGTAACTATCAAAGTATCCGATGCTGGCATCGTGGGTAGAGAAGCCACCAATGGCAATGGTGGAAAAGCTGTGACTGATGGCATCAAATGGCGTCATACCAGCTAACCAAAAAGCCGAAGCACAGGCGATAGTCAGGCTCAAATAGATGTACCAAAGCGCCTTAGCAGTTTCTGCTATGCGCGGCGTCACTTTAGTATCCTTGACTGGACCTGGGATCTCGGCGCGGTAAAGCTGCATACCACCGATGCCAAGTACTGGCAAAATCGCCACCGCTAATACGATGATTCCCATACCGCCGAACCACTGCAGTAACTGTCGATAGAATAGAATCGCTTTAGGTAACTCATCCAAACCAACAATAACGGTCGCCCCGGTCGTCGTGAGAGCAGAAAACGATTCAAAAAACGCATCTGTCACTGAGACGTTCGGGTTGTCAGCAATGAGAAAGGGGATCGAGCCTGCACTGCCAAGTACTGTCCAGAATAAGACGACAATAAGAAAGCCATCTCGAGCTTTAAGCTCGTGCTTATACCTGCGGTTTGGGTACCAACAAACGGCCCCACAAAACAGCAGAACAAAAAATGTCGTGACAAAAGGCACACCAGCACCATCTCGATAGATCAGCGCAACGAGTGCTGGCGCAAGCATAGTGACACTAAAGAGTGCGAGCAGTAGCCCGACGATTCGAATAATTGAACGAAATTGCATGGATAAATTGACTAGCGAAGCTGTCCCTGTTGCTTCCTGTTTTTCATTATTGTCCGTCTAGCGGAGTGACAATTGCCTTTGCCCCGCTTTTATTGATGATTGCTTGGGTAAACGCGCTCACTTCTCGAAGCTCAATTTCCACCACTAATACGACCTGATCGCTGTATTCAGCCTCGACTTCTATCGCGCCAAATTGCGGCATGATTGATTGTGCGATAGGCATAAACCCATAGTCTAACGTTAGTCTGAGCTTTGTGGTTATTTTTTTCTCAATAGTTTGAAGCAGCTTGAGCGCTTGTTGAACCCCACCCCCATACGCTTTAACCAAGCCGCCTGTACCTAACTTGATTCCACCAGAGTATCGCGTGACCACAGCCGTGATCTCCCCCACCCCAGATCCAGACAGCTGCGCCAGGATTGGTTTGCCTGCCGTCCCTGAAGGTTCTCCATCATCACTAAAGCCCCACTTCATCGAATCTTCTGGTCGACCAGCAACAAAGCCCCAACAGTTATGTCTAGCATCAGCGTGTTTAGCTTTGATTTGATCAACAAATGCTTTTGCAGCTTCGATACTTGGCGTGTGTGCCAAATAAGTAATGAAGACGCTCTTTTTAATTTCTTCTTCAAATTGAGCGGGCTCTGCTGGAATCAGATAAGGCTTGTCATTCATAGGATTATGGATTCATGTCTATTTGCCTGAAGTCTATCACGAGTGTGATTTACCCGTCGCATAAGATCTGCCACAGCGCACAATGTTAAACACTTGTTTAAAAAATGTATTGAAATTAAACAATCCACGATCCAAACTAACTTTACTGGTCAAACCAGAACAAAAATAAAACGACTTCCTCGATACCTATCTGCCGAGGTACACGGCGTCGTTGAAATAGGTATACAGACAATCCACGATTGTATGTCATGGAGATAGACAATGATTTACCAAGCCGAAACCCTACAGGTAAAGGAAATACAAGATGGTATTGCAGAGCTAAGCTTCTGCTCTCCAAAATCCGTCAACAAACTCGACCTAGCGACATTGGAATCGCTAGATAAAGCTCTTGATGCGCTCATTGCCCATCAAGGCCTCAAGGGGTTGTTGCTCACTTCAGATAAAGACGCATTCATTGTAGGCGCAGACATTACCGAGTTTTTAGGTCTGTTTGCTAAAACGGATGCCGAGCTCGACCAATGGCTGCAATTTGCTAATAGCATCTTTAACAAATTAGAAGACTTACCCGTTCCAACCATCTCAGTGATCAAAGGCCACGCTCTTGGTGGCGGTTGTGAATGTGTGCTAGCAACAGACATGCGTATTGGTGACAAAACCACCAGCATCGGCCTACCAGAAACGAAACTGGGAATCATGCCGGGCTTTGGTGGTTGTGTACGCTTACCTCGCGTTATTGGCGCAGACAGCGCAATGGAAATCATCACCCAAGGTAAAGCATGCCGAGCTGATGAAGCATTGAAAATTGGCTTACTCGATGCTGTTGTAGAGACTGATGCTTTATACGAATCAGCACTACAAACTCTTAACTCTGCAATTAATGAGAAACTTGACTGGCAAGCACGCCGAGCACAGAAAACATCGCCTCTAACGCTGAGTAAGCTTGAATCAATGATGAGCTTCACCATGGCGAAGGGTCTGGTGGCACAAAAAGCAGGTCCTCACTACCCTGCCCCAATGACAGCCGTTATCACGATTGAAGAAGGTGCTCGCTTTGCACGTAATGAAGCGTTAGACATTGAACGTAAGCACTTCGTGAAATTGGCTAAATCGGAAGAAGCAAAATCACTCGTTGGCCTCTTCCTTAATGATCAATACATCAAAGGCATTGCGAAAAAAGCAGCGAAGTCAGCAAGTAAAGACACGCAACGTGCAGCCGTATTAGGTGCAGGTATCATGGGTGGCGGCATTGCTTACCAATCAGCGCTAAAAGGTGTGCCAGTCTTAATGAAAGACATCGCGCAAGCGTCGCTCGACCTAGGCATGACTGAAGCATCTAAGCTGCTGAATAAACGCTTATCTCGCGGTCGCATTGATGGCTTTAAGATGGCGGGTATTTTAGCGTCAATCACACCGAGCTTACATTACGCAGGTATTGAAAACTCTGATGTGATTGTTGAAGCTGTCGTTGAAAACCCGAAAGTAAAAGCAGCAGTTTTGAGTGAAGTTGAGTCCCATGTCGGTGACGACACCGTTATCACCTCAAACACCTCGACGATTCCTATCAACCTATTGGCAAAATCACTAAAACGCCCAGAAAACTTCTGTGGTATGCACTTCTTCAACCCAGTGCATCGTATGCCTCTTGTTGAGATCATCCGTGGTGAGCACACCTCTGATGAAACCATCAATCGTGTTGTGGCGTATGCTGCGAAAATGGGCAAATCACCAATTGTCGTTAATGACTGCCCAGGGTTCTTCGTTAACCGCGTATTGTTCCCATACTTTGGCGGCTTCAGCATGCTACTTCGTGATGGTGCTGACTTTACGAAAATCGACAAAGTCATGGAGCGTAAGTTTGGCTGGCCGATGGGACCGGCGTACTTGCTTGACGTAGTCGGCATTGATACCGCGCACCACGCACAAGCTGTGATGGCAGAGGGTTTCCCTGAGCGTATGGGTAAACAAGGTCGTGATGCGATTGATGCACTGTTCGAAGCAGACAAATATGGTCAGAAAAATGGTAATGGCTTCTACAGCTACACCATAGATAAAAAAGGTAAGCCGAAGAAAACCTTCTCCGAATCGATCTTACCAGTACTTGCTGACGTTTGTGCCGATAAGCTGGACTTTGACGATCAGACCATCATTCAACGTATGATGATTCCAATGATCAACGAAGTGGTGCTGTGCCTACAAGAAGGCATCATCGCGACTCCGCAGGAAGCAGATATGGCATTGGTTTATGGTCTTGGTTTCCCTCCATTCCGCGGTGGCGTATTCCGCTATCTAGACAGCGTGGGTATTGCTGAATACGTTGAAATGGCAAAACAACACGCCGAGCTAGGTGCGATGTACCAAGTACCGCAAATGCTGATTGATATGGCGGCGAAAGGTGAAAGCTTTTACGGTGCACAACAGCAAGGTTCTATCTAAGGAGGGATTCTAAAATGACTAATCAAACAAGAAATGTTGTCGTAGTCGATTGTCTACGTACTCCAATGGGTCGCTCTAAAGGTGGTGCTTTCCGTCATACACGAGCAGAAGATCTATCTGCGCGCCTAATGAAAGGCATTCTTGCGCGTAACCCACAAGTGAACCCAAGCGAGATTGAAGACATCTACTGGGGCTGTGTACAGCAAACACTAGAGCAAGGCTTTAACGTTGCACGTAATGCGGCGCTGCTTGCTGGTCTGCCGATTGAAATTGGCGCCGTGACGGTGAACCGCTTGTGTGGCTCATCAATGCAAGCGCTTCACGATGGTACACGTGCCATCATGACTGGCGATGCTGAAATCTGCCTAATTGGTGGTGTTGAGCACATGGGGCATGTGCCAATGAACCACGGTGTAGACTTTCACCCAGGTATGTCAAAGAACGTAGCAAAAGCTGCGGGCATGATGGGCTTAACGGCTGAAATGCTGGGTAAATTACATGGCATTAGCCGTGAGCAACAAGACGAGTTTGCCGCTCGCTCTCACGCTCGTGCGCACGCAGCAACCGTAGAGGGTCGTTTTAAAAACGAAATTCTACCAATTGAAGGCCACGCAGCAGACGGCACACTGTTCACTCTGGATTACGACGAAGTGATTCGCCCTGAAACATCCGTTGAAGGTCTATCTCAACTTCGCCCAGTGTTCGACCCTGCAAACGGTACAGTAACAGCCGGTACATCATCGGCTCTGTCCGATGGTGCATCAGCGATGTTGATCATGAGCGAAGAGAAAGCCAATGAGCTTGGCTTGAAGATTCGTGCACGTATTAAAGGCATGGCCATTGCGGGCTGCGATCCTTCTATTATGGGTTACGGTCCTGTACCTGCGACGAAAAAAGCGCTCAAGCGTGCCGGTCTTTCAATTGAAGACATGGATGTGGTTGAGCTAAACGAAGCATTTGCCGCGCAGTCTCTGCCGTGTGCTAAAGACTTAGGCCTGCTTGATGTTATGGATGAGAAGGTCAACCTTAACGGTGGTGCGATAGCATTGGGTCATCCACTAGGCTGTTCTGGTTCACGTATCTCAACAACGTTAATCAACCTAATGGAAGCGAAAGACGCGAAATACGGTCTGGCCACCATGTGTATCGGTTTGGGTCAGGGCATTGCGACAGTATTTGAACGACCATAACAGTTCAAGACGTTGTTGTAGTGATCGAGCCAACAATCATAAGCAAATGAACTAGTACTAAAATTTTTAGTATTACACTTAAGGGCGACAATTGATGTCGCCCTTTGTTTTACATCAAACATGCATGAAGAGCATACATTAAATGCTCAAGTTTCATTTTATTCATAGACAAAGAAGACATACACTTAGACCAGTTGATATCTTGCTGCATGTGACCCAGAGTCATGCTACCGCACAATCGGAGAACCTTATGTTTAATGCTCTAGTTCTAAATCAAGAAGACAAACGTACTATCGCTAACATCGAGCAAATCGATGAAACACAACTGCCTGAAGGCGACGTTCTGATTGACGTTGATTACTCATCGTTAAACTACAAAGACGGTCTTGCGATCACAGGTAAAGGTAAAATCATCCGTAACTTCCCGATGGTGCCAGGTATTGACCTAGCAGGTACGGTAGTAAGCTCAGAAGACGACCGCTACCAAGCTGGTGACAAAGTTGTCCTTACTGGCTGGGGCGTGGGTGAAAACCACTGGGGTGGTATGTCTCAGCGTGCTCGTCTAAAAGCAGATTGGCTAGTACCACTACCAAAAGGTCTAGACAGCAAGAAAGCAATGATGGTTGGTACTGCTGGTTTCACAGGCATGCTATGTGTTCAAGCACTGCTTGATGCAGGCATCAAACCTGAAAATGGTGAAATCCTTGTAACTGGCGCAAGTGGCGGTGTAGGCTCAGTCGCAGTAACGCTTCTAGCACAGCTTGGCTACAAAGTTGCTGCAGTGACAGGTCGTGTAGAAAAAAATGGCCCGCTACTTGAAAAACTAGGTGCTAGCCGCATCATCGACCGTACTGAATTTGAAGAACCAGCACGTCCACTTGAAAAGCAAGTATGGGCAGGTGCGGTTGATACTGTAGGCAGCAAAGTACTGGCTAAAGTATTGGCGCAAATGGATTACAACAGTGCAGTTGCAGCTTGTGGTCTTGCAGGTGGTTTTGATCTACCAACCACAGTGATGCCGTTCATCCTACGTAATGTTCGCCTACAAGGTGTGGACTCAGTAATGTGCCCAACAGAGAAACGTATCGCTGCATGGGAAAAGCTGGTCGAGCTACTACCAGACAGCTACTTCGAGCAAGCGTGTACTGAAGTTGCTCTTGCTGAAGCACCGAAATATGCAGAAGACATCACCAACGGTCAAGTAACGGGTCGTGTGGTTATCAAGCTATAAACACTGACTCAGTGTAAACAGACGAAGAGCCGGCATTGCTGGCTCTTTTTTGTTAGCAGTTCAGTCCCATATCTTCGATACGTTTAGCTATCAGACGGCTACACTCTTCACGCACAATCGTTCTTAACCATTCTTGAGCGGGAGAATGCTCGCAACGCGCATGCCAAATCATCGAGTATTCAAACGGCGTGAATTGGAATGGTAACGGTTTCACCACCAAGTCATAACGCTCGGCAACCAGATACGCCAAGTCCGCTGGCACTGTGATGATAATTGGCAAGGTATCCATGATCGCCAATGCGGCTTCTAAATGATAAGCCCGCAGAACCATTTTACGCTTAGGTTTCTCCATCAAAGCTTGTTCGATCAGTGCCTTAACACCATCACTGATGGCGATCATGGCATGTGGATGACTCAGATAATCATCCAAGCTCATTTCTTTATCCGCTAATGGATGCTGTTTTGAAAGCATACACAGCACCCCCACTCGCCCCAACACTTCACTGCGTAGAGGCTCCACCGGGCCTGTCGGGCGACAAATCGCTAAGTCTGCACCTTCATAAGTGAGCTGATCTGATAAACGGTCGTGTTGCAGTGGTAAGAAGTTGAAAGACACGTTTGGCGCTTCTTGGTAAATTCTCGGCAAAGCGAACGGTAAGATCGTTTGCATGGCATAGTCGGTGGTCACGATGCTGAAAGTCTGTACGCATTGCAATGGGTCAAACTCAACCGGAGATAACAACTGACGTAAAGACTCTAATGGCTCGCCCAATGAGCGATCGATCTCTAACGCTTTCTGAGTTGGGATCAAATGCTGTCCCTGACGAGTAAACAGCGGATCTCCCAATAAGTCACGTAGACGACCAAGCACACGACTCATTGCCGATTGACTCAAGTTCAGGCGTGTTGCTGCCTTACTGACACTGTTTTCCTCTATCAGTACTCGCAACGCAACCAGTAAATTTAAATCTCGGCGATAGATATCTTCCAGTTCCACGAATTAGCCACTTATTTTGTATGTGTTTGGGTAAATTGTACTCTTTAGGCAAAAAAAATCCCGCCTTTCAGCGGGGAAGCCCAAGAAAAATGGGGATAGTGTCGGAATGAAGTGTCGGTAAAAATAGGTGAGCGTTATTAAAAGCATTCTGATCCAAGCAAGAAGCGCTAATTTTCTTGCTCAGATGCGCCAGACCATCTGCGCATCTCGATCCAAATCCCAATAATAGTGGCAACCATGCCTACGAGAGGCGTCAAAGAGGTGTCAGCTGGCGTCCTAAGTACCAATGCACAAAACGAGATAAAACACAGCACTGAGTAAATCGTAAGTCTGTCTAACGCTGTTAACATTGCCTCTCCCTTGCCAGTTGTTACCAAATTGTTAATTTAAGGTAAAACAAAAAATTCGGTTTGCCAAGTGGTTATTGAATATTTTTTCAACGAAAGTAAAATTCAACGCTCAGTTAGTTACGAGAATCACACTATGAGCTTTAATCCTGAACTGGCAAACAAGACATTAGAGGCGGAAGGACTGCGCTGCCCAGAGCCAGTGATGATGGTCAGGAAGACAATTCGCAACATGCAAGATGGTGAGATTTTGCTGGTCAAAGCAGACGATCCATCCACAACTCGAGACATTCCGAGTTTCTGCCGCTTTATGGACCATCAATTAGTTGCGGCACAAACGGAGCAAGTTCCGTATCAGTACCTGATCAAGAAAGGATTGGAATAATCTGGTCGAACTAAAAACGGCAGCCTATATTGGCTGCCGTTTGTTTATTCGTCGTATTCGAGTGTGCGAACTTCTGATTGGAGCTTGTTAAGTTGTTTCTTCATTGCCCGCATCTCTTCATGCATAGGAATGATGTGAGCGACACGAATCCACGCTTCTACTGTCAATCCAGTAAGAACGAACGATCCTGCTACAATCGGTAACCACATATCAGTTAGCACCATCGCTAGTAAACACAGCGCTAAACCAAAAGTGAATAAATAACTCTGACTCTTCGGGGACATCCCCATGTAACGTGTAAGCATAAACTTGCCCTCTCGCTATCATTCACACCATTAAACTACCATGACAAGTATGACACTTATATGTCATCCGTCACGCAACGGAACGATTTAGAGTCAGAGTTTGAACTCGCGCAGCACGCCACTAATGATTGATAACTCACATCATTTCACGTGCAAAAAATCAGAACAGTGCAGCCCCTATTGCCAGAGCAATAAACAAAAATGCGGTGATTTTACGGATCAGCCCTAAAGGCATCTTGTCGGCCGACAATTTACCAATCAGGACCACAGGTACATTCGCCAGCAGCATACCGATTGTGGTACCGATAATCACCAAACTTAACGCATCCGCGTATTGCGCCCCTAAGATGGAAGTGGCGATCTGAGTTTTATCGCCTATCTCCGCAACGAAGAACGCGATAAAGCTGGCAATAAATGGGCCTCGATTAGAAATCTGCTCGTCATCATCCAGTTTGTCCGGGATCAGAACCCAAGCCGCCATCGCGACAAAACTGACCACCAGCACCCACTTTAAAATCTCAGGTGATAGATAGTCTGCGACAACCACACCTAACCATGCAGCCAAAGCGTGGTTGGCAATAGTTGCCAAAAAGATTGCTGCAATAATTGGGATTGGTTTTCGGTAACGACTTGCGAGTAATAGAGATAGCAATTGGGTCTTATCGCCAATTTCTGCTAACGCTACAGTAGTAATTGAAATAGCTAAAACGCTCACGACATGCTCATTGGGGCAGGGATTATTATTTATAACCGAAGACAAACCTCACGCCCCTACCCCGGTTCGTGATGATTTGTCTAAGGTCTTGCTAAACTTGAAAGGCTTCAAGTCTCGAACGCCATGGTGATTTTGCACCAATTATGTTGACGGACGAACCAGATGAAACAGAAACTTCATCAGGTAAGCTACTCCCCAAAGACAGGCGCAATTCTAGCCACCTTTGTTGCGCTTCTCAAGAGCCAAAGCAGGCAAAAACTCCCTTTTAGGAAAAATACAGCAGATAACGCGGTAAAAATTCATTAAAGGAGAAAATCGCCCACGAATTAATCAAGATTAGCTCTACTCCCATGCTCAATATCTGGTTATACTAGATTGTTAATTTATTCAACCGTAATTACTCTTTATCGCCGTTGTTAGAGTTGAAAAACTCGGCATAGATGACGAATTAACGAGTAACAAGAGAATCGCGCGAACCTGACTTATGCAAAAATACGATATCAAAACCTTCCAGGGAATGATCCTCGCGCTGCAGGATTATTGGGCTCAAAATGGTTGTACCATTGTTCAACCGCTAGATATGGAAGTGGGTGCGGGTACCTCTCACCCAATGACCTGTCTACGAGCGCTTGGCCCAGAGCCAATGTCGACAGCTTACGTACAACCTTCACGTCGTCCTACTGATGGCCGTTACGGTGAAAACCCTAACCGTCTTCAGCACTACTACCAATTCCAAGTAGCGCTAAAACCATCGCCTGACAATATTCAAGAGTTGTACCTTGGCTCCCTTGAAGTTCTTGGTATTGACCCTCTTGTACACGACATCCGTTTCGTAGAAGACAACTGGGAAAACCCAACACTAGGCGCATGGGGTCTGGGCTGGGAAGTTTGGCTAAACGGCATGGAAGTGACCCAGTTTACTTACTTCCAGCAAGTTGGTGGTCTTGAGTGTAAACCAGTAACTGGTGAGATCACTTACGGTATCGAACGTCTAGCAATGTACATCCAAGAAGTAGACTCTGTTTACGACCTAGTTTGGAACATCGCACCAGACGGCAGCAAAGTGACTTACGGTGACATCTTCCACCAAAACGAAGTAGAGCAATCGACTTACAACTTCGAGCACGCAGACGTTGAATTCCTATTTGGTTTCTTCGAACAGTGTGAGAAAGAGTGTAAAGAACTGCTTGAGCTTGAAAAGCCACTGCCACTGCCTGCTTACGAGCGCATTCTAAAAGCGGGTCACGCATTCAACCTACTAGACGCGCGTAAAGCGATCTCAGTAACTGAACGCCAACGTTACATCCTACGCATCCGCAACCTGACGAAAGCAGTTGCAGAAGCATACTACGCATCGCGTGAAGCTCTTGGTTTCCCAATGTGTAAGAAAGAACAAGCGTAAGGGGTAGAGTAACATGGCAAAAGAATTTCTAATCGAGCTAGGTACAGAAGAGCTACCACCAACGCAACTTCGCACTCTAGCTGAAGCATTCGCAGCAAACTTCGAAGCAGAACTAAAAGGCGCTGAGCTTGCTCACGAAGGCGTGAAATGGTTCGCGGCACCTCGTCGTCTTGCACTTAAAGTCGCAGCACTAGCAGACAGCCAGTCTGACAAAGTTGTTGAAAAGCGTGGTCCTGCGGTTTCTGCAGCGTTTGACGCGGAAGGCAACCCAACAAAAGCGGCTCAAGGCTGGGCACGCGGTTGTGGCATCACGGTTGACCAAGCAGAGCGCATGGTAACAGACAAAGGTGAATGGCTACTGTTCAAACAAGAAGTGAAAGGTCAGCCAACGTCTGAGATCGTAGTTGAACTTGCAGCGAAAGCACTAGCAAACCTACCTATCGCAAAACCAATGCGTTGGGGTAACAAAACGACTCAATTTATCCGTCCAGTTAAGACGCTAACCATGCTAATGGGCAGCGACCTAATCGAAGGCGAGATCCTTGGTGTCGCTTCAGACCGCACTATCCGTGGTCACCGCTTCATGGGTGAGCAAGAGTTCACTATCGATTCTGCTGAGCAATACCCTGCGATTCTAGAAGAGCGCGGTAAAGTAATGGCAGATTACGAAGCGCGTAAAGCAATCATCCTAGCTGACGCACAAAAAGCGGCAGCAGCGGTTGGCGGTATCGCTGATCTAGAAGATGACCTAGTAGAAGAAGTAACGTCTCTGGTTGAATGGCCAGTAGTACTAACAGCGAAGTTTGAAGAAGAGTTCCTAAAAGTGCCTTCTGAAGCGTTGGTTTACACCATGAAGGGTGACCAGAAGTACTTCCCTGTCTACGATGAAAACAAGAAGCTACTACCTAACTTCATCTTCGTATCGAACATCGAATCAAAAGAGCCTCGTTACGTAATCGAAGGTAACGAGAAAGTGGTTCGTCCTCGTCTTGCGGACGCAGAATTCTTCTTCAACACAGACCGTAAGCGTCCGCTTATCGACCGTCTGCCAGAACTAGAACAAGCGATCTTCCAAAAGCAACTGGGTACGATCAAAGACAAAACAGACCGCATCACTGAACTTGCTGGCTACATTGCTGAGCAAATCGGTGCTGACGTTGAGAAATCAAAGCGTGCTGGTCTACTAGCAAAATGTGACCTAATGACCTCAATGGTATTCGAATTCACGGATACTCAAGGCGTTATGGGTATGCACTATGCTCGCCACGACGGTGAAGCAGAAGAAGTTGCAGTAGCACTGAACGAGCAATACATGCCTCGTTTCGCAGGTGATGAACTACCATCTAACGGTGTTTCAACTGCAGTTGCAATGGCAGACAAGCTAGACACTATCGTAGGTATCTTCGGTATTGGTCAAGCGCCTAAAGGCAGCGACCCATTCGCACTACGCCGCGCATCTCTAGGTGTACTACGTATCATCGTTGAATACGGCTACAACCTAGATCTTGTTGACCTAGTAGCGAAAGCGAAGTCACTATTTGGTGAGCGTCTAACCAACGACAATGTTGAACAAGACGTTATCGAGTTCATGCTTGGTCGTTTCCGTGCTTGGTACCAAGACGAAGGCTTCAGTGTAGACATCATTCAAGCAGTTCTAGCGCGTCGTCCTACAAAACCAGCAGACTTTGACCAACGAGTTAAAGCGGTTTCTCACTTCCGTGAACTAGAAGCAGCTGAGTCTCTAGCAGCAGCGAACAAACGTGTAGGTAACATCCTAGCGAAATTCGACGGCGAACTAGCAGCAGACATCGACCTAGCACTTCTACAAGAAGACGCAGAGAAAGCACTAGCAGAAAGCGTTGAAGTAATGACGGAAGCGCTAGAGCCAGCATTTGCTACAGGTAACTACCAAGAAGCCCTAAGCAAGCTAGCTGACCTACGTGAACCAGTTGATGCGTTCTTTGATAACGTAATGGTAATGGCAGACGACGAAGCACTTAAGAAGAACCGTCTGACACTACTGAACAACCTGCGTAACCTGTTCCTACAGATCGCAGACATTTCTTTGCTTCAAAAGTAATTCATTACTCTTCGAAGTGATTAAGAAATAACTAAAAGGGAAGCAGATGCTTCCCTTTTTTGTTGCCTTCAAACCGATGAAGGTGACGCTTATTATTCATTTTGTGAACAAGACTAAAATTTGTAGGGTGAGACGCGTTTAACTTGTTGGTATAGAGCTCGGATTGTAGAGGCACAGTTTTGCTATAACTGGACTGTTTATTCGGGGGAAGGACACAATGAAAAAAACAATTCTCGCACTCTCTATCGGTCTACTGAGCGCCTGCAGCCAGATTCCAGAAAATGCCATCGTATTAAGCGTTGGTGATGATACTGCTGTTTTTGAGGAAAACTCACAGGGCTTACTTGTCGCCGAGCAAAAACTCGAAAAAGGCAGCTACACCTTTACCATTGCCGACAGCAAGCAAAGCTGTGGAAGTAGCTTTGCCCTAGCAGAAGAAGATCGCATTAAGTTCAATCGTCCATTAAAAATGGATAACTGCGCCACTGATGCACAAATGCTGCTGCGCATCTTCAAAGCCAATACCTATCAATTTACGCTCAATCCAACCACCAACGAGCTGACGGTAAAAATCAAACCAAAACAAAGTCAGGACATCACCTACTCTTGCCCTGTCGCAACTGACACGCCAAAAACCATCAATGTTGCTCAAACCTTTAATGATGGCACTGTCGTTCGTGACGCCTTAACCGGACAAGAAGCCACAGTCGCCAATGGCAGCGTCACCATGCAGCCGGGTCCTATGAGCCAAGGTCTAGTGCTGCTAGAAGAAGTTGAACAGCAAGCCGATAAACCTTTCAGCTGGGATAACGCGACGGTGTACTTCGTCATGACCGACCGCTTCTACAATGGCAACCCAGACAACGACAACAGCTACGGTCGCAGCAAAGATGGAAAATACGAGATTGGCACCTTCCACGGTGGTGACTTGGCGGGTCTGACGAAAAAACTCGATTACATCGAATCACTTGGTGTGAATGCTATCTGGATAACCTCGCCACTGGAACAAATCCACGGTTGGGTTGGCGGCGGCGATAAAGGCGACTTTAAGCACTATGGTTACCACGGCTACTATCACCAAGATTGGACCAAGCTTGATGCTAACATGGGTACCGAAAATGAACTCAGAACCTTCGTCGATACTGCCCATAAAAAAGGTATCCGCGTGATTTGGGATGTGGTCATGAACCACACTGGCTACGCAACATTAGCAGATATGCAGGAATTCGGCTTTGGTCAGCTTTACCTTGATAACCAAGAAGCCAAACAAGTCCTTGGTGAAAAATGGACCGACTGGCAGCCAAAATCAGGACAAAGCTGGCACAGCTTCAACGACTACATCAAATACGGAGATAGCGAAGCGTGGGATAAATGGTGGGGCAAAGATTGGATCCGCACCGATATTGGCGACTACGATGCTCCGGGCTACAACGACATCACCATGTCTTTGAACTACCTACCGGATCTAAAAACCGAATCGACTCAGAAAACCGGATTACCAAACTTCTTCCGCAATAAAAACACCAATGCGCAAGATGAGCTACAAACCCCACGTGAACACCTGATTGCCTGGTTATCCGATTGGGTGCGTGACTATGGCATTGATGGCTTCCGCGTTGACACTGCCAAACACGTTGAAATGGAAGCGTGGGCAGAGCTGAAAGCCAGCACCACCCAAGCGCTTGCTCAATGGAAGCAAAACAACCCGGACAAAGCCTTGGATGACCTACCTTTCTGGATGACAGGTGAAGTGTGGGCACACAGCGTAGTGAAGAGCCCGTATTTCGATAACGGCTTCGATTCCATCATCAACTTTGAGTTCCAATCTGATGTAGCACCAAAAGCGCTGAAGTGTTTCGCTCAACTTGATAATGATTACCGCCGTTATGCAGAACGCATCAATACCGATCCTGAGTTCAACGTGTTGAGCTACCTGTCTTCACACGATACACAGCTGTTTTGGTCAGCGCGCAGCCGCAGCTTTGATGACCAAGCACGTGCAGCAAATGCACTGATGCTGGCTCCCGGTGCAGTACAGATCTATTACGGTGATGAGATAGCTCGTGATTTTGGCATTACTGGTTCAGACGCCCACCAAGGCACACGCTCAGATATGCCATGGGATAAGATTCATGGCGAGCGTGAGGATCTACTGCAACATTGGCAAAAGTTGGGCGAATTCCGTAAACGCCACCCAGCAGTTGCTCAAGGTAAGCACATCACTCGCAACCAAGAAGGTTACTACGCATTCGAACGCCAATACCAAGACGACAAGGTGCTGATTGTTTACACCGGTGAGTAAATCACACTCTCTCCACCAGCAAGGGAAGCATAAGCTTCCCTTTTTTATTGTTCTTTTTGCCCTTTTGTCTCGTTCCTCTGGTCTGATGACGCACTTTTTTCTTTTTCGGCTTAATTCACACTTTGCGTTAATTACACATTGAGGTAAGGTCAAGGATTACTCGATAAGCCGATAAAACATCGGCATAAACATACACAAAGCAATCACAATGAATTAGGTATAAGTCAGCATGCAGTTCTCAAAGTTTGGTGAAAAATTTAATCAGTATTCAGGTATTACGCAGTTAATGGACGATTTGAATGATGGTCTGCGCACACCAGGTGCCATCATGCTCGGTGGAGGTAATCCTGCCGCCATTCCTGCCATGCTCGATTACTTTCACCAAGCCAGTGAGGAAATGCTCGCCAGTGGGGAGCTCGTCGCCGCCCTCGCCAACTACGATGGCCCGCAGGGTAAAGACGCGTTCGTCAAAGCGCTAGCTCAGTTATTCCGTGAAACTTACGGCTGGGATATTTCCGAAAAGAACATCAGCCTAACTAACGGTAGCCAGAGTGGCTTTTTCTACTTGTTCAACTTGTTGGCAGGTAAACAGCCAGACGGTTCGCACAAGAAAGTGCTACTGCCTATCGCACCTGAATACATCGGTTATGGTGATGCTGGCATTGATAAAGATATCTTTATCTCTTACCACCCAGAAATCGAGCTGTTAGATAACGGTCTGTTTAAATACCACGTCGATTTTGAGCAGCTAACCGTCGACGACTCTGTTGCGGCAATCTGTGCATCTCGTCCAACCAACCCAACGGGTAATGTACTGACAGACGAAGAAGTACGTAAGCTGGACAAGCTAGCACGTGAGAACAACATCCCGCTGATCATCGATAACGCCTACGGTCTCCCTTTCCCGAACATCATCTTTGAAGATGTCGAACCGTTCTGGAATGAAAACACCATCCTATGCATGAGCCTATCTAAACTTGGCTTGCCGGGCGTGCGTTGTGGCATTGTGATTGCGAGTGAAGAAATCACTCAAGCGTTAACCAATATGAACGGCATCATCAGCCTAGCGCCGGGCAGTGTTGGTCCAGCGCTGGCAAACCATATAATTGGCAAAGGCGATCTTCTTAAACTGAGTTCAGAGGTGATTAAGCCGTTCTACAAGCAAAAATCACAACGTGCGGTTGAACTGCTCCAACAAGCAATTACCGATGAGCGATTCCGCATCCACAAGCCGGAAGGCGCTATCTTCTTGTGGTTATGGTTTGATGAACTGCCAATCACAACAATGGAACTGTACCAACGCTTGAAAGCGCGTGGCGTATTGATTGTCCCTGGTGAATATTTCTTTATTGGTCAGCAAGACGAGTGGGATCACGCGCACCAATGCCTGCGTATGAACTACGTTCAAGATGATGAGATGATGCAAAAAGGCATTGCGATTATCGCTGAAGAAGTGGAAAAGGCTTACCGCGAAGGTAAATAGACGGATTGAACTCAGCCGTTCTTCTCTTTGAAATTACGGCTTTAAAATAGCGGATTTGAAAACCCCAAACTAAAAAGAGCGCCCATATGGCGCTCTTTCTCATTCTATAACCGGGTGGTTAACTGATTAGTTGTTCTCAATCAGGTTGTTACCACCGATAGCAATCTTACGTGGTTGCATGGCTTCAGGGATTTCACGAACTAAATCGATATGAAGCAGACCGTTTTCCATTGATGCACCCACGACTTTTACGTAATCCGCTAGCTGGAATTTACGTTCAAAATCGCGTTCTGCAATACCTTGGTAAACGTAGTTTTTGCCTTCTTCGGCTTTACGTTCGCCCTTCACAATCAACATGTTTTCGTTTTGAGTCAGATCGAGCTGTTCTTCAGCAAAGCCAGCAACGGCCATAGTAATACGGTAGTTGTGCTCGTCTTTTTGCTCAATGTTGTATGGAGGGTAACCGCCAGAAGTATTTTTCGCTGTATTCGCTTCCATCAGGTTTAGCAGACGATCAAAGCCAATTGCATTACGGTATAGTGGTGAGAAATCTACATTACGCATAAATCTATCCTCTTAATTAAGCAATAGTCTTAGTTCAGATGAGTTCCATCCTACTGGCGTGTTTATGCAAAAACCAACGCCGAACTAAGAGATTCTTATCATTCCACTGGCCTTGGTTTGGCTCGGAGACATGATATTGAATCTAAAGGTTTAAGTTGTGTACCAAAACGCCATATCCTCTTCTGAGCGATCTCGTTTTAGCGATTCCAGAGGGCTGGTCTTCTAGTCTCTAGCAAGCCAGTCACCCTCTTCATAACTAGATATAAGGTCGTCAAAAATGACTTTCAAGGGAAAAAATAAAAAATTTTTAAAGCATCCACTATCCCCTTGAACAGCTTAGTTCCTCATCACTTCACGATCAGTGATAAAAAGCCCGCCGTTCTGGAGGGCTCAATCTACACTTTACTTGCGGGAGGATTTACGCGCTTTTACAACGCCCTTTTCTGCCGCCTTTTCCTGCTTTAGTTTGCGCTTTTCTTTTAGACTCAACTGCGGTTGTTTCTTTTCTTTCTTACTCATGACTTCACCTCTATTTATTGGCACAACAGACAACCACACAGCATTTTCTGAGCTGGTGGCTGCGATTGATGAACAATTTCAGTAATCACAAAGCAGCGTCGCTGATTAAAAATTTCCACTTCGAGCGCATCATTTTTAGCTCGACCTAACAGTCGAGACCCCAAATAAGAATCGACCGCGAGCATACCTGTCATGGGTTGCCCCTTACGCGAGCTGACCAATGTCATGCGATATTGATAGGCGCGTTCAACATCCACTAAGCGAACCGTGTCCCCAACCGCAATACGAGCTCGGTTACGGCAATGGGCTTGTTGCTCGCAGATTTCAAATAGCGATAACAACCTTAGTGGTGATTGATAGGTTAAAAAGCGACTGGTTAACCACCAAGTTCGCAGCGCCAAGCAGTACGCTGAGAACCAGCGTTCAAACATGATTATTTCCTTCTTAATGCCTTGTCTTACAAATAAATTCAGTGCATTGAACCGGAAGTGCATCACTTCCGGCTTAGTTCAGGAAAGTCATCACCATTTTCTTAGTCTCCTTATTCATCAGCTCTTCAGCACTATAGCGAGCAGAAAAAAGAAAGCAAAAACGCTCAAGCGAACAAAATGGCGAGAAAAAAAGAAAACAGAAATAAAATGGCAGGCTTGATCGGGTTGTTGGCAGTTAGTACCAGAAAAACATCCGCTTTAGCAGAAAGTGGCGATTTTAGCTGGTGGTACAACAAAAAAAGCAGCGATTTCTCGCTGCTTTTTACTATTGTGGGATCTCATAATTCGTGAACTCAAGATCCTAGGTATTGCAAGCCGGTTCAAGGATTATGAGATTTTAGAGCAGGCTGAAAATCTCATAATTCGTGACACTTTCACCACCAAGTCTCACTCTTCGTGAACTCAGTCAATTCTCTTATAAAGATCATTAACCCAAGGTGACTGCTCATTTTTTCCGAACACTAAGTATAAATATTGCTTAGGCCTTGTAACACCAACATAAAAGAGCCTTCGGGCCTCTCTAAGAGCCTTATTGCTTTGGAGGTCTCTCTGACTTGGTATGCCATTCTTATTCACATCAAACATTATTACAGCTTTAAACTCACGCCCTTTAGCACTATGTAGAGTGCTAAGAGTCATACGACCCGATCCATCAACTCGACCAGCAAAAATTTTTAGGGGTATGTCCAATCCCTGCTCGGGATTAGTTCTTGAGATCAAGGTCGAACACAGTTCCCACTCCTGATGAACATTGCGACAAATCAGCATCCAAGGTTCAATCAATTCGACCAACAAACGACGTAGCCAAGTATTGGTAGATTCCTCTGTACCGATACTACTACGAAGGAAACCCATCAACTGACCAGAAATAATGTTTTTTTCTTCGTCGGTCGCATTTCTACCATAGACCAAAGAAAAGGCTTCTCGCTGTAACCGTTGAAATGACGGGCTAGCATCAACCCAACCTCCTGTAACCCAACTTGCACAGGCTTCTATAAACCGCGCAAGAGGAGAATTTCGAGGAATAAGCGCATTTCTGTCTGTCCGTATGTATGGTGTATTCGATAAATCAAGCGCGTCCGCAACCTTATCGCCAAGCCATGCAGCTCGATACAAAACGGCAATTTCTTCAAGTCCAACACCTTTAGACAGTAAACTGGGGACTAATATTTTAGCAACATAAGCCGCTTGGCCTTCTAGGTTGCCAGGAATAGGGCAAAAGCCAATCTCACCCTCGCCTGACCCCGTTACTCCTTGATAGTCTCGCTCTTCACCAAGTGCTCCCAATGATCCCCGTATTATTTTACTTCCGGAACGGTAGTTGAAGCGGAGTTTAACTGTAGAAACATCTGCTCTTTTAGTGAGGCCATCAAGAAGATCTGGATTAGCACCAGTAAAACCATAGATAGACTGATCAACATCCCCCACGGCAAATAGACGAATCCCACTTTCAAAGCAAAGTAGCATAACCAGCTCATGAAGAGCGTGGCCCAAATCTTGATATTCATCGACAAGTAATACTGGGAATCGAGATAGAAGAGCTCGCCGTATCCAACGGTGGTTCTTAACCATTCGGTAAGCAATTAGAGGCATATCATCAAAATCGATGAGCCCATTTGAACGCAGCTCTGCCTCATAGGCCTCAATAAAACGTGCTAATTCTTCATTCTGTCCACGCCAATTCTGGAGCTCTCTATCTACATGTTGTCGACGCTTTTCAGCAGCCCTCTGCCAATGCCTATGGGGATCTCCTCCGTCATTAAACACCTTAATATATGCAACTTCCACAGCCGCACGGCACTCAGCAGCCGTTGCCACACGATAACTGGGTGGCAATAGGCCCGGTACACAACGAGAATATGGTGAAAGGATCTGAGTTAAAGCAAAACTGTGTACAGTACCAATAAAAACACGCTCATTGGCTCTGATTCCAAGCTTAACCAAGCGAGATTCTAGCTCAAGTGCACACTCATTATTATAAGTAATACATGCCACGCCACGAGGCTCAGTCACTTCTTCCGATAGCAACTTACCCATGGTAATCGTGAGTGTTTTGGTTTTTCCACTTCCCGGGCCTGCAAGCACAACACAATGGCCATTTGAATGCGCAGCTTGCCATTGCTCAGGGTTACTCCTGAGATCCTCTAAAGCTAGTTCAAGAGATCTCGGCTTAGACACGGTCAGCCACAAATTTGATCGCAGATGTAATGTATTCTGGCGGAGTTAACCCCACTGCCTTTTTGGCAAGTTTACCACTCAGCCGCCCTTTACCTATGTCCGACACCATTGATAATAAGTGGCCTGGATCAATAGGATTGCCCGTTTTCCATGCCTCAATTCTCGCTGAACGCGTGGCACCAAAACCCTGCTCGTTTAAAATTTCCAAAAGAGCATTCTGCAAGTTAGGAGTATTAGCTACAGCAACCTCAAAAGTGTGCGCATTCAAAAAAATTCCAGCGCCTGACCACCCTTTATAATAAGCATCAAAGTCGGCAGCCAACCATTTTGCTCTATCTTGGGCACTTATTGGGGCACGCCCAGAGACCTCTAAAAAAGCATCCCAAATCCCTAAAGTTCGTTCCTTCCCAAGAGGAGGTTTAGTGCCATCAAGCGGATCCCAATCTGTTATGACTGAAAAAGGCAATCCAAGACCTGCTGCTAATTTCACATAAGGCTTAAAATTAACGCCAGCCACATTGCAAACAGTGATACCTAGTTCATCTAAATTACATCCAATGCTTTCTGCAAACACAGGCACCAAAGCTTCCTCAGCATCCCCCTCAACAAAGATAACGCCTCGGGAGAACAGTAATTCTGAACGGGTTGCCGTTAAATAACGCTCAATATCTTCAAGTTCATCTTCTGTCACTGGAAGCTGAGCTAGTGAAAATGCACGACTAGAGCCATGCTTACACCGCAAGTTGATAATCGACTTGAGTGGCGCAACGGCCGCGAGAGTAGGTGAATGACTCGATACAATTAGCGATTGACCTACTGAATTATCATTAAAAAGCTTATCAAACACTGAACGCTGGAGCTGTGGGTGAAGATGGGCTTCAGGCTCTTCGATGCATAAAACCGAGTAGTTGCGCTCATTTTTCTTGCGAAGCCAACTAAACTCGGCCAGCTTGAGCGCTAACAAAGCCACGTTAGCAGAACCTAAACTGGCTTCAGCTATTCCGCGTTTACCATCATCAATAAAAAGAGATATAGCTCGAAATAGCCGCATAGGATCAGAAGGTGAAAAACGAAGGCGCGCATTAAGATCCTGAGCTTTTCCGGAAAGCTCTAAAATCCCGTGTCTTAGGGTATCCTCAAGTTCCTTAACTGGTTCAAATGATTCTACCTTGCTATTTGCAGCCTCTAAGGTGCCGGCGACGTCAGCAAGAGCAGCTCGATCAACAGACCCGATAGCTTCTTCCAATAAAGGACGCAAGGGAGAATTTCGCCATGATGCAAGCTGTCCTTCCGCATCACGTAAAGCATGAAGCATATCCAAAGATATCCGTCGACGAACTCTACTAGGAATAAACCGCGTTTCATCGCCCCCTCCGAAGACTAAAAACTCATAGTCCTCACTTGAGCCTGGAACTCCTTGTAATCCTGCCTTTGGCCTAAATACATAACTCAACCTCGCTACTGTTGGGTTATCCGCTCTACGGAAATCTGTTAGCAAAGCGGCGAGAGATACATCATCGTCAAATTCTGAAAAGTCTAGGTGTATCTCTACCTGCGGAGCTGTAGTTAGATCACAACCGTCCCATAAGTCTGATAATTTAAGATGCCGCGCCGAATCCGAAAGAGAAGAATCAAGTACCAACCTTATCGCATACAGTAAGTTACTCTTTCCGATTCGGTTTTCTCCCAGAAGCACTATATTGCGGGCCAACGGGATATTGATCGATTCAAAATTGCGGAAATTCTTAATGATTAAATTGGAAAGATGCACATCTTACTCCCTGATGCTGGACTGCTCCCATGCTAACAGATCTTTCAACTACCTAGTAAGCTAGCGAGTCTATTTCTGAACCACTGGTGTAAGAACTCATCTAAAGAAAGTCGGCTAAAATTTAAACATCGGAAAGCAGTTCCTTTGAATACACCTTCTGCCTGAGCGGCTTTTCCCAGCCCTGATCCACCGGATATACCCCGATACTGGCAAAATACGACATCAACGTTCTCGAACTACGTTTCGTCTCCTTGGCCAACTTCGACAGCAGAATGTACTTCTGATAAAACTGTTCAATATTGGTATGTGTGAGCCACCGAGTAGCCCCCTCTGAGGGCGAGGATAGTTCAAGCAAACCTGCATCCACCAACTGATAGGCAAACTCCTGTTGGATCTTCATTATCTTTGCAGCAACAGGGATGCTAATAACATTGCTTCTGAATTTCTTCTTCTCATACCAGGCTAAAAACTCAGACTGTGAGAACAGCATGGAAGACAAGCCTGAGCCGGATTCAAGTCTGGCAGCAACTGTTAGCTCCTGGTCTTTAACCGCTTGTAGGATAGTGATCAGAGGATCGTCAATTTGGCCCCCAAAGTATTGAAGTAACTGAGGTAGTGACCAGTGATCTCCGGGGCTATTCGAAACTTCATCTAAGAGTGAATCACGGTAGTGGTAGATATCATCTCTGTAGAATTGCCATTTAGAGCCACCTTGCTCATTAGGCTTTGAAATTACCTCAAAGCCCTCGACCTCTCTCAACCTGGCAAACTGAACCTTGGTTAAACCCAGAACAGATGCAGCATCTTTAGCAGACAGTAGACTTTTTAATCTATCTTCTCTGGCTATCAAGTCCGGTTTGTAGACTAGCGTCACTACTCGCTTTTCTTTCTCTAGTGATTCACTTCTAACAAGCCGCTGTTCAATTGCTAATTTCAGCGTGCTCTTATGTATCTCAAACTCACGACATGCCTGCTGTAACGGTATCCAGGGATGGTCATCAATCGTTCTAGAAGAAAAATTGCTGTTTCTTCTGCTTAGCGGCTTCGTCCAGTACCTGTTTATGTACTGTTCAATCAACTGGCGATACTGATGAAACACCTGGCCTGAGAAACGGTCAAAAAACTCCAGATAGAAGTGGCTGAAATGGTCGGATACTTGAGGTGCGTTAGGTGTGACCCCATGTATTTTCTTCAAAAAACTAAAGAAACCTGCTTTGCCCGTAAAAAGGGCTTCACTGGCATCATCTATATACTCTCTCGCATATACAAAATCCGACAAGTTTATCTGGGGTATCATTTGCCCCCTTTGCTCTTTATCTATCCACCGGATAGTAGATCTAACGAGTTGAATTCGACTAGCCATATCGAGTTCATCATGGTTATCGAGCAGCCGTAGCGCTTCGTCATCCATATTGCTGTAATCGCCTTCGATAAAACGCTGAAGGTTAATCACATCCTGAGAACAGGCTTGCGGCTCCGCATCACTGAAGGCTTTACCACAGGAACAAGCATCAATCTTATGGTCCTTAACCTCTAAAGGACTCTTACAGAACTCACACTGGTAACTTAGCCAAACACCATGATGAGGACAACACATGGATACTTTGATCTGCCACTGAACTCTGAAGAATGGCTGATCTTGCAGGCACAAAGGGCAGTATTTGAGAATCCTGTTTTGGATCTCATTGGGATAAAGAGAGATGAAGTCTGATATGAATTTTCGGTCTAGTTCATAGCCGCTCCAATCCGTCCCCCCTAAGATGGGATAAATCTTCTGAAGTGAAAGGTTATGAGTTGGAACCTTGTTCGAGTCAAACAGCCATCTATATGACTTGTAATCATTAAGCTGCGCGACACGGATAAGGTAGGTCATCGGATTCTCATCCGGGTATCCGGGCGGATGAATTAACGGTTTGATTAGCCTATATTCCATCACGCACGTACCCGCTTGCTTTCATTAGAGATAACCCGGTGAAATGGCATACCAGGCTTATCCAAATGCTCATATTTAAAACTTCCATGAAATGGATTTAGCTTGCCAATGCCTTCAGCCCAAATACATTCAGAGAAGGCGATGTAGAAGCATTCTTTATCCAGCTTTTCATAATCAAGTTTGATCGCTTGCTCATAGGCACCTATGAATAGCTTGACCAGATAATCGATGATGCCGTTGCTTGCAAAGAACAATGACAGGATCAGCTCTTTGTCCTGCAAGTTAATACGACCAGGTAATCCGACTTTCTCATCCAATACTCGAACGACCCCAATGAAGGTCGCTCGTGACTCTTTCGTTTTGATGCTGAAGGGCGGTATATCAACTCTACGACTAAAGCGCCGCCTTAGCTGCTCATTGACCTCCAGAATTGCCTCACTGCGTTCTAATCCCATAAGCACAGTCGAAACACCGGCTTTATCGATCACTGTTTTCAACCAGTCCGACACCTCTAATGGCGTTCGTCGCTTCCCTTGGTCAACAAAGTGCTGCAGCTCGTCAAAGATCACCATTTGCACTTCGCACTTATCTAAGTAGTTCAGAATGCGGTTGGTTTTCTCAATCGCTGACCCCTTGTTGAACCAGGGATCTCCCAGTTGGATCAGCATCTCTTCAGCTATGTTCTTAACCGTTGGTACCGATGGGGTATCGACAACCAAGATTGGAATGATCTTCTTTTCACACGTTTCAACTTCGGGGAAGGAGAGGCGCATCTTCTCTTTCAGCGTAGATTTACCTGTACCGGATTGACCTACACAGATGATATTCTGAGCTGAGTTGATTAAAGCCTTCATCTGATAAGCATTCACAATCGCTTGGTACGCATGATCGAATTGGGGATGATTGATGACTAGGCTACGGATAGAAGCCATGTTTTTGAGTTGCTCGGGTGTATAAATCATTTACTTTCCGTCCTTTCAATGACTGAAAAGACAGGGATGTCGTCATTATCCCAAGTGTCTGTAGCGGTTTTAGTTAAAACAGACTCAACATTGTTTGCCGTCCAAGCGGATTGATTCGGCTGCTTATTTAACGCTTCAGAGTTATCCCTAGCGGCTTTACGCCTCTCGCGTAACAGCTTATGTTTACTTTTTTGTTCAATCTTTTGCCTGAACTTCTCTTTACTCCGTATCAAAGAAGTCATTTCCTGCTCTGAAGCGCCACGTTCACGCGCATCAGCACGGATTTGCAAATGCTGTCTTAGCGTCAGGCCAGTAGCGTAATCAGGATCAATACAAGGTACTTTGAGAAAGTTGCCTTCATGCTCGTCATACACCCATATAAAACCCAGGTTTTCTTTGTCATATCTAAACCTCACCTTGTGACAATCGCCTAGATAGCGAAATAAGCTCAGCTCGGCAGAGTTATAAAACAGGCCTTTGAACTCGATCCCCTTATGACTCAGCATACGCTCATCTTCAGAAGTCAGAATCAGATCAAGCTGCTCCCTACTTTCTGGCAACATTGGCTCCACGATTTTCAGCCCCTCATTCCAAAGAGCGGTAGGCGTTCTCTGTGTTCCTCGATGAGTCTTTTGGCAATAAATATCGATCATCCACTGATGGACTAACTCTTTGAGATCATCCAGCGTAATGCTGGATTGGTTTACAGAGTCATAGTCACCACGCTGATTGATGTTTGAAAATGACGTTCCTGGTATCCGGTGAGATACCTCGCGGTTCAATGTTCCTAAGAAACGTTCAACAGCCCCCTTGTACTGGGGTTGGGCTTTGGGACAGAACTGCAAGTCGATATCTAATTCACCGCACATCCTTCGCAGCTGATGTGAATGAAACTCCATCCCATTGTCACAGATCAACATGACCGGCTTACCAAATGCAGGCCATTCGTTTTCGATATCTGGGTAACCCTGCTTGATATAACTCTTTGGCAAGATAGCGTTGCGCAGTGCCCTCATTACAGACAACTCAGAAGGCGGCTCAAAACCAATCTCCATGCCCACAGGCATTCTTGAATACCGATCTAACAGAAGCGTCAGGTAAGGGCGACCATCGGCAACGCCAGTGATAGGGTTGAGTACATGAACGTCCATTGGGGTGTGATCAACTTCTATCCGCTCAAGTATTCTGGTCGGACATGCCCCTAAACCAGATGCCCGGAACGCCTTGTCCGCTGCGCCTTTTCCATGCCTAGCAACCATGAGCTCATATTTATCTGAATTTTTCAGCAACCGATAAAAGGTAGCCCGACTAGGAATCTCCAATGGGATTTGCCTCGCGGAATTAACTAATAACATACGAGCAAGAAATGCATCATAGGTCGCCTGTATCGAAGTTCTTTGAGGGGTTAAGTACACCTCTTCAACTACCTCGTGTAACACTTGTCCAACGACACCTTTAAACTTTCTTGTCCCTTTGAACCCAGAAGGTTTGCTCATCAATGCTCGAATGTCATAGCCACTGCGTTTCCAATTACGCCACCACCGATAAACAGATGGCATACTTGGAGGGCATTCATCACCAAGCCTTTCGGCTCCCAAGCGGACAACTCCCTCTAGATGAATCTTAGATGGCTGATCACCATGCAAATCTCTCAAAAGTTTTACATAGTGGTATTTTCTCAATACAGCTTGCTGGCTATCATTATCCAACCCGCTCAGGTCAATCTCGCTTCTGGCAGTATTAGCAGGGGTCACATGTTTGCCGTGAATGATCAGCGTCCCTTGATACAAAGCCGTCATAAGCTCTTGTTTCGTTTTTTTTACAAGCGCTAGGTCAGACTTACGCTCCAGGTAACATTCACCTCCTTCTAATATCCTGCTGATCATGAAAGGCACATCGTTCAAAGTCAGGTGCAGTCCGGTATGCAAAGAGGCAAGTTTCATCAGTTGATCCTTCAGGCTGGATAGTTAGTAATGAGTCGAGATCAATGGGTTGATCCAGGTCGAATGTAATATGACCTTGCGCGAGCAAAGCGTAGGCATCACTGAGCGACCCAATGAAGCTTGTAAGCTCATCAAGAGTTGCGTCCTGATGTGAAGACATCCACAACCGGGCCTGTCCGATAACATCAGCACTGCATTGGTATGCAAGATAAGGTCTTAAGAAAGCCAGGTTGCTCTGTCTGACTGGCTGGTTCAGCTCTTCATCTGTTATCACGATGAAGTAGCAGCCATGCTGCTGCCAGAAGCCGTCTATATCGCGGAACTTCGCCTTCAGCTCATCATTAGCTAACTTACTGGCAGGCTTCACTTCAACATAGATCCGTTGGCCGGTGTTCAGCTGTAATTCAAAGTCTGGTGTGTATTTTCGTATACTGCCGCCGCTCGGAAAGCTGATGGTTATTGGCTGCTCCCTGTAACTGGCCACAATGGGAGAGAACTCAAAAAGCAAGCAGGCCTTCTTTTCGAGTTGTGACTCCCAGGCAACTTGGCGTTTGTTTTTTACTGAAGGCAGGAAACCCACGACTTTGCCAGCGGTTGGCCTAACCGGCTCTCTTGCACGCTTCACAGATGGCTGAGGAGCCAATTTCAGGCACAGCCTAGCCCCCCGATGGGTTCCAAATGGAACCACGGTATTTTTAAAAGACATGAAAAACCCTTACCCCTAGAGGTAATAGAAATTACTGTTTATGGTTAGGTTACTTAGGAGTTCTTGCGCGCGCGGCAGGGAAAGGGGATACTTTTGATTCTGACGTCGTAAGTATCAACTTACACTAGCACAGCGGGGCAGTCCTTACGGGTTGTCCCGTTTTGTTTTTAAGCCATCAAATACTCCTGATCTCGACACCAGACTTTGGCCTGACATCCATATTCAAAATGTTACGAATGACGTTCACTTTGTCTGAACTCAAAGCACCCAGGTGACGACGCAGGTCACGCATCAGGGCGTACTCTTCAAGCGTTGCGTTATCCGGCAGCCGAATCGTTCGCTGAGACTGGTCTACTTTGTCCCAGAGCGTTTCTTGCTCTTCAGCATTCAGCTTCAGGGACGCTACCAACTTGCTTAGGACTTGCTGTGAAGGCGGGCCTTTCTTCCCGTTTTCCATTGCACTCACGTAGCAGGCGTTCACACCAAGGTGGTCAGCCAGCTGAACTTGTTGCAACTGACGACTTCTCCTTAGTGATTCCAAATACAATCCAAATGGAGTCATCAATATGTTCCGAGAATGAGGTTAATTTGTTACCAGAATAAGGTAACAGGAGGGGGGAAATCAAAAGATAATTAATAAAAAATTCTATAAAAATCAAAGCATTATGATTTGATTAGTCAATATAGGGTGATTTGATTGAATCGTTAGTAGCACACGGCTGAAACGCTCCAACTGCTATAGTTATTAATGTGTCTTCGCCTAATTTCTAGAAATCATTTACTCTATGCTAACAACACTCATATTAGCCCAGCAGATGATTTAAATGACTTCCATTGGTGCAGCCGGAACGCATTGCCCTTCTGCCGGTACCAATTGACCACCTCTACTGACAATCATTGCTCAGTCGGCTGGTGATATTGCCCACGTTAATCATCTAGAGTACTTATACCAAGATCATTTGCTAGAGGGATCAACATTTTTCTGTCTAACGGCCAGTTATCAAGCAACTTCCTTTTCTTCCGCTTCAGCATCCAATAAATAAGCAGAACGGTGCTTTGTTTATAAACCGCACTTTCGGTGTATTTGGACTTAATGATTTCTGGAATCGCGACATTGCTTTTGACGAATGCTTCAATTTTTCCAATAAGCTCATCGTCAACCAAGTCCTCAAACTCATCCAGAATTGTTAAAATAGATTTTTGGGTTTCGGCCTTTATTCCAGTAAAGCTGAAGTACAAAGCATCAAGCTTAGAAACAATACCTAGTTCATCTGCTGGTCCCTGATTAAGTTGCTGAGTGACCTCAGTGAAAAAATCATCAGTTGTTTCGATAAGCGCCATGCTCTTCGCAACTGTTCGATGAACCTTGGGTTTAATCGCTGTTTTTGCTTTATAAATAGCGTCATGGGTCAGTTCGGCATGCGCGTGCTGAAGTAGCGTTCTGATCTGAACTTCACACGGGATATCAGTTGGTATTTCAATACCATCAAACGTAATTGCTGTTTTGGGGCGTAAAACGAAGTGAACCGACTGGTATGTAAACAGCAAAGGGGACTTTTCTTTATCCTCGTTAAAGTGCTTACAGGCATCAAATGACCAAAGTTCAGATGATCTTATGATGTCGCAAATAAGTTCGATATCGTCAAGAACAAGTACAACAAACCTTGCGCCGACCTTGTCTTCAATATCATTGTAGGGGTCTGCGTAATTCTTACCTGCACGGTAAAATGCTTTATCAATAAGAGACTTTTCATCTTTTAAGCGGTGTTTAGCTGGCAGTTTTAGAAAAGCACTTAAATCTTTCCCCTTACCCTCTAAAGCAGCGCAAATTTGCTGGACAATGAAACGCCCCCAAGAATCATATACCGGCTTTTCTTGGCTCCACTTTGCTTGAAATTCGGCTTCCGTCATTCCTGCGTCACTATCTTGTCCTTGATAATCACTTGGGTCCACTCCGCTGCCATCCCCGATTCATCTGCATCACCTTCAATTGTAGTAATAGTTATCAAATCTTTGAAGGATTCTGCCGGTGCGGTGATCTTGACATTTTTGCTGGTTTTTACTTTTCTGAACTTTAGACTATCTGATATATGCTCAACATCCTTGGTAAAGGAAGCGGTTGGTATACCGGCGCTCTCCATATGTTCAGAAAATGCGTCCTGAACATCTGGTTCAAAATACTTTGACGCAAAGTCAGCAGTGCTAATTGAGGAGGACGTATCAACTTTCAGGTACGTGGTTAGCGCATTGATATAGTCACTTTTCTTAGACTCAGGAACATCCAAAGCCGAAATAAACGTCTTAGCAGCTTCATAAAATTGCTTGGTTGTTCTTGCACTGGTTTGCGGGTAGCCACAACCAAGAAAATCAGAGTAAAAATACCTTGCAGCCGCTTTTCCCCCTGCTTTGTTGATTTGTGAATCCGACACCATCACCGCCCACTTGTCATTTAAGTTAGTGTAAGGCGAATTGTATGCGGCTTTTTCAAAGAATCCGGCTGTCTTGTACAACTTTGAACTGGGTGTCAGCAGCACCTCTTCAACGTACTTTAATGAAATTTCACCTGTCGTATCATCAACCTCTTTTTCGTAAGCACTATGAGTTTCCGCTTTGATAATGCCTAAGAATTTTTTCGCCGGGTGACCTTGAGTACCAGTAAACACCACAACGATTCCGCCCGGTATCGATTTCATCTGTTGTGCATCAGTGAGTAACGTCGCGAAATCATAAGATGACACAGCAAAAGTACTCTCATCTTCATCTATTGCTCTTTCAACAATCTGCGGTAAATCTTTAGGCTCCTGATGAACAATTTCCATTTGCACCGCACGTGAACTCTCACCGAGAGCCTCAACCACTCGTTGCTTAAACGTTTCCATTGCGTCATGTGAAAATCGCGTAAATTCGTGACTCTGCATCGGAGCCTTTTTCTGGCCTTCCGCGTCTCTTTGATACACCTGATGGATAATGATTCGGTCAATATTTAGGTTTAATAACTGCATCGCACTACCTTGTTATAATTTTTGTCCTGTCGCTGGATAAAAAACAGCCCACTATATTTTCAAGCTTACTACTGGGAAGCAAGCTGTCCCCAGAAGCCTAAGTATCAGCCTTTACGAAGTTAAGCCAGAGCGCCGAGTACCAATAAAATAGCCCCACCATCGAGGGGCAAGGCTTTGGATTCAAAGGTATTCAACGAAAAAAGAGGGATAACACAGTAAAAACACCAATATCGATAGTTGAACCCGAAAGGAACAATACTACATGCTCTTTTTTTCGATTCAGACTTTCTGTGAAGCGATACTCCCTATCTTTTCCAAACCTCAGTTCACGAAGGATGAGACGTCGGATCACGGTTGTGAGATCTCAGATCACGGAGGATGAGATCCCACAACTATCACGAACAGTGTCGTTATACGTCTAGGTTCGCTACTTTCAGTGCGTTCTCTTCGATGAAGTTACGACGAGGTTCTACTTGGTCACCCATTAGCGTAGTGAACAGTTGATCTGCGCCTACCGCATCTTCAATCGTTACCTGCATCATACGACGAGTTTCTGGGTCCATGGTGGTTTCCCAAAGTTGGTCTGGGTTCATCTCACCTAGACCTTTGTAGCGCTGACGGCTTAAGCCACGCATTGACTCTTTCACTAACCAGTCAAGCGCTTCTGCAAAGTTTGCCACTGGCATAGTACGCTCACCACGTTTGATGTACGCGCCTTCTTCCAGAAGTCCATCAAGTGCTTCTGATAGATCAGCCAACTTGCCGTACTCTTTCGAGTTTAGGAAGTCGATGCTAATTGCATGTTCGTGCGTCACGCCGTGAGTACGAACCACAATCTTAGGCAAGTTTAAGCCTAGCTCTTCGTGCTGCTCAACTTCGTAGCTGTACTGGCTTGCACCCACTTCTTTCGCATTCAGCTGTTCAATAAGCTGCTTCGTCCACGCTTCCACAACTGATGCGTCATGGCATTGCTCTGGCGTTAGGCGAGGAGTGTAAATCAACTCGTTTACCAAAGCACTTGGGTAACGACGGCTCATACGTTCCGCCAGTTTAATACCCGCATTGTACTGTTGAACAAGCTTCTCTAGTGCTTCACCAGCCAATGCTGGTGCTTCTGCGTTTACGTGTAGCGATGCATTGTCCAGAGCCAATGATACTTGGTATTGGTTCATCGCTTCTTCATCTTTGATGTACTGCTCTTGTTTGCCTTTTTTCACTTTGTATAGTGGTGGCTGAGCGATGTACACATAGCCACGCTCGATAAGCTCTGGCATTTGACGGTAGAAGAAGGTCAACAGTAGCGTACGGATGTGCGAACCATCGACATCGGCATCGGTCATGATGATGATGTTGTGGTAACGAAGCTTGTCCGGGTTGTACTCGTCACGACCGATACCACAACCTAGTGCGGTGATCAGTGTTGCTACTTCTTGAGAAGATAGCATCTTGTCGAAACGTGCTTTTTCTACGTTAAGAATCTTACCTTTTAGCGGTAGGATCGCTTGGTTCTTACGGTTACGGCCTTGTTTTGCGGAGCCGCCTGCCGAATCACCCTCCACTATGTATAGTTCAGAGAGTGCCGGATCTTTTTCCTGACAGTCAGCAAGTTTACCTGGAAGGCCAGCTAGGTCTAGTGCACCTTTACGGCGCGTCATTTCACGAGCTTTACGCGCTGCTTCACGAGCACGTGCTGCATCGATGATTTTCGAACAAACCATCTTCGCTTCTGTCGGGTTCTCAATCAGGAACTCAGACAGTTTTTCACCCATTGCAGACTCAACAGCTGATTTCACTTCAGAAGAAACCAGTTTGTCTTTTGTTTGGCTTGAGAACTTAGGATCAGGCACTTTCACCGAAACAACCGCAGTTAGACCTTCACGCGCATCGTCGCCTGAAGTCGCTGTTTTCGCTTTCTTCGAGAAACCTTCTTTATCCATAAAGCTGTTCAATGTACGTGTTAGCGCAGCACGGAAACCAGCAAGGTGAGTACCACCATCACGCTGTGGGATATTGTTGGTAAAGCAGAAGATGTTCTCTTGGAAACCATCGTTCCATTGCATCGCCACTTCAACTGAAATGCCGTCTTCACGCTCAGAGTTAAAGTGGAAGATTTTTTCGATGATTGGCGTTTTGTTGGTGTTTAGGTGATCAACGAACGCTTGAATACCACCTTCATACATGAAGTGATCATGTTTGTCCGCTTCACGTTCATCAACCAATTTGATCGACACACCAGAGTTCAGGAATGACAGTTCACGCAGGCGTTTCGCCAGAATGTCATAGTGGAACTCAGTGTTAGAGAACGTTTCGGCACTTGGCCAGAAACGAATTTGTGTACCGGTTTTATCCGTATCACCCACAACGGCTAGTGGCGCTTGAGGCTCACCATGGCGGTAGGTTTGCGTATGGATATGGCCACCACGATGAATCGTTAGCTCAACTTTCTCTGATAGTGCGTTTACTACTGAAACACCTACCCCGTGAAGACCACCCGATACTTTGTATGAGTTATCGTCGAACTTACCACCCGCGTGAAGAACCGTCATGATTACTTCTGCTGCAGAGACATTTTCCTCTGAGTGGATTTCTGTTGGAATGCCACGACCATCATCGCTAACGGAAACCGAGTTATCCTCATGAATTGTCACAACGATGTCTTTACAGTGACCTGCCAACGCTTCATCAATTGAGTTATCCACCACCTCGAAAACCATGTGGTGAAGGCCGGTGCCGTCGTCCGTATCGCCGATGTACATTCCTGGACGCTTACGTACCGCATCCAGACCCTTCAGTACCTTAATACTCGATGAATCGTAATTTTCAGACATGAGTTTCTCTCTTCTAGTTTGACTCTATCCTGCCATGTTCCACATGAAACAATTTACCGTGATCGTCCAACATATCGGCGATTTGGCTTTCAGTGATAGAGCTTACAAATACTTGTGCGCCCGTCTCTTTTAAGCAGTCAGCAAGACGCTTGCGACGTTGGCTATCTAATTCCGACGCGAAGTCATCAATTAGGTAAATGCATTGTTTACCGGCCATCTCTGTCAGGTGTTGCCCTTGCGCTACACGCAATGCACACACCATGAGTTTTAATTGACCGCGTGACAGAACATCTTCAACGGGCGTTCCGTTCACTTTAATGCGCAAATCAGCTTTGTTTGGGCCACTAAAGGTGTATCCCAATGCCTGATCACGCTCAAAATTCTTTTCTAGTATCTCGTGGTATGGGGTGTCTTTATCCCAGCCACGATAATACTTCAATTGGATCTCAAATTCTGGCAAAAATGTCTGACAGATAGTTTCTGCGACAGTTTTCATCTGCTCGATGTAACTTGCTCGCCATTGGCTGATGTTTTCAGCCAATCCTGCCATTTCCTGATCCCAATAACTGAGCTCACGATAACTATTGGCGGTTTTCAACAACGCGTTGCGCTGCTTGTTCAGGCGCTTGAACCTTCCCCATGCTTGATAAAAAGCGGGCTCGGTATGAAACACGCCCCAATCAATAAACGCACGACGATGTTTAGGGCCATCTGTCAGTAAATCAAACCCTTCTGGGTGTATCAACTGCAGAGGCAGAACTTGTGCCAACTGCGCTAATTTTTGTCCAGATTGACCGCCTATTTTAACCTCTGTTGAGCCATCACGCTGCTTATTAATGCCGATAGGTAGCTCAAATTGATCCGAGTTCAAAAAACGACCATGAACAAACAGTTCGTCACACTCATTTTGTATCACTCGTCCGGTGAGAGAGCTCTTGAATGAGCGGCCATGCCCGAGCAGATAAACCGCTTCTAAGACACTGGTTTTACCGCTGCCGTTCGGCCCGATAAGAAAGTTAAAGCCTGCTGATAACTCAATATCACAGGCTTTAATGTTTCGAAACTGCTGAATGATGAGACGAGAAAGAGGCATTCAGTTGGCTTATAGACGAATTGGCATCACCACGTACATGGCACTGTCATCGTCGGCATTTTCAATCAACGCGCTAGCGTTAGCATCCGACATCGACACACGTACATTTTCACAACGCAACGTGTTCAGAACATCAAGCACATAGCTTACGTTAAAGCCGATTTCGATGGCGTCACCTTCAAAGGTTACATCAAGCATCTCTTCCGCTTCTTCTTGTTCTGGGTTATTCGCGGTTATGCGCATTTCAGTATCAGCCAGATTCACACGCACGCCACGGAATTTTTCGTTGGAAAGAATCGCAGCACGAGAGAAGGCTTGGCGCAACTCGTCACAACTTGCTATTAGTGTCTTATTGGTGCTCTGAGGCAATACACGGCGGTAGTCAGGGAAACGACCATCAACCAACTTAGAGGTAAAAGTAAAGTTATTCACCTCAGCACGAACATTGGAGCTACCGATCTGAAGTACTACGGGCTGCTCTGGCGCATCCATCAACTTTACTAATTCTTGCACACCTTTGCGTGGCACGATGATTTGCTTCTGCGCAAAGTCCGCACCTAGCTGAGTTTGCGATACCGCCATACGGTGGCCGTCCGTCGCCACGCTGCGTAGCGTGGTGCCGTCAATTTCAAACAACATGCCGTTGAGGTAGTAACGAACGTCTTGATTCGCCATCGAGAACTGAGTTTTGTCGATCAGCGTACGTAAATCAGCTTGGCTCAGTGATACTTCCACTTCGCTTTGCCAGTCTTCAATATTAGGGAAATCGTTCGCAGGAAGCGTTGCCAACGAGAAACGGCTGCGACCAGAGCGAACTTGTACGCGATCACCTTCTAATACAAATGTGATGATCGCATCGTCCGGTAAACCACGGCAGATATCGAGAAACTTACGCGAAGGAACGGTAATGCTGCCCGCTTCAAAATCACCTTCTAGCGTCACTTTGCTTACTAACTCTACTTCAAGATCGGTTGCCGTCATCGACAATACGTTCTCTTCTACTTTAAGAAGTAGGTTACCCAGGATTGGCAGAGTTGGTCGGCCACCTAAAGCGCCCGAAACCTGCTGTAGCGGTTTGATTAAATGACTACGTTCAATGGTAAATTTCATGCTTGGCTCTTTACGCTGTCAGCTCAATAAATGATTTGCTTAGAATACCGTTATTCTAACCGATTACGAAGACAGGGTGCGAATCAAGTTAGAGTAATCTTCTTTAATGTCGTGGCTCTCTTCACGCAGCTGCTCAATCTTGCGACAAGCATGAAGTACGGTCGTATGATCGCGGCCCCCAAACGCATCGCCAATTTCAGGCAAGCTATGGTTGGTTAGTTCTTTTGCTAACGCCATAGCCAGCTGACGAGGACGCGCTACAGAACGAGAACGACGCTTAGACAGCAAGTCCGCTACTTTAATCTTGTAGTATTCCGCCACTGTCTTTTGAATGTTATCGATTGTCACAAGCTTCTCTTGTAGAGCAAGCAGATCGCGCAGCGCTTCACGAACAAAATCAATCGTAATTGGACGGCCAGTAAAGTTCGCGTTCGCAATAACACGGTTCAGTGCACCTTCTAGCTCACGAACGTTCGAACGCAGACGCTTGGCAATGAAGAATGCCACTTCATCAGCAAGGTGGATTTGGTGATCTTCAGCTTTTTTCATCAAGATCGCCACACGCGTTTCAAGCTCAGGCGGCTCGATCGCAACAGTAAGACCCCAACCAAAGCGAGATTTAAGACGATCTTCAACGCCATTAATTTCTTTAGGATAACGGTCAGACGTTAGAATGATCTGCTGATTACCTTCCAATAGTGCGTTGAAGGTATGGAAGAATTCTTCTTGTGAACGTTCTTTATTAGCAAAGAATTGGATGTCATCGATAAGGAGCGCATCCACGCTGCGGTAGTAGCGTTTGAATTCTTCAATCGCATTGTTTTGCAGCGCTTTTACCATGTCTTGCACAAAACGTTCTGAGTGCATGTAGACCACTTTTGCGTTCGGGTTGTTATCCACAATCGCGTTGCCCACCGCATGCAACAAGTGCGTTTTACCCAAGCCCGTGCCGCCGTATAGGAACAGCGGGTTGTATGCTGCACCAGGATTATCCGATACCTGACGCGCCGCAGCCAAACCCAGTTGGTTCGACTTACCTTCAACAAAGTTATCGAACTTGTGTTTTGGGTTCATGTTTGAGCGGTGATTGATAGCCGCAATCGCTTGAGCGTCGTCATCCCAGGTTTTGTGTACTGGCTTACGCGCCTGTAATTGCGCAGGTGCAGATGACTCGGCAGCCACATCTGCAGGCGTACGTGTCGGCGCTGGTTTTGGTGCAGAGACAGGTCGGCTCCCCACTTCAAAACGTAAGTTAGGAATATCGCCACCGCAGTATTCCTGCAGTAAGCGAGTAATATTGTTCAGATACTTATCACGCACCCAGTCCAACACAAAGCGGTTTGGCGCGAATAGAGTGAGAGTATTGTCATTGAGCTCCGCTTGTAGCGGACGAACCCACATGCTGAATTCTGTAGCTGGTAGCTCTTCTTGAAGCTGCTGCAAACATTGCAGCCAAAGCGAAGATGACACGGTGCCCCCACTGAGTAATTGAATTATCGGAAAAGACTGGCAATTTTACCTGTTGATAACCAAGATCGCCAGCGATTGATCGACGATCCAGTGAATAAGATCCAAGTTATTCACAATTATTTCTGCAAACTTGATGAGATCAACACACCTTGCCCCAAATTTGCCCACACAACGATCCACAATTGGGCAAAATTCACAAGATCGAGCGATTGGTGATAAGTCTGTGTATTATTTTATTCCCAATGTTGATTTTGTCGATCATTTCGCTAGGTTCAGTTCGCATTTTCGTCACATTTAACATTCTTCTTCTATTATCTAATAACTCACAGGTCTAGGTTATTGCTCTTGGTTATTTATTTAATTGAGCTAACTAACAGTAGTATTTCCAACCATAAAATTATGGAGATGTATTATGAAAAACTGGATTAAGGTTGCCGTTGCAGCCATTGCACTGTCGGCAGCAACCGTACAAGCCGCTACTGAAGTCAAAGTTGGTATGTCAGGTCGCTACTTCCCATTTACTTTTGTAAAGCAAGACAAGCTACAAGGCTTTGAAGTCGACATGTGGGATGAAATCGGTAAACGTAACGATTACAAAATCGAATACGTAACAGCCAACTTCTCTGGTTTATTTGGTCTTTTAGAAACTGGTCGTATCGATACGATCTCCAACCAAATCACCATGACTGATGAGCGTAAAGCTAAATACCTATTTGCTGACCCTTACGTTGTAGATGGCGCACAAATTACCGTGCGTAAAGGCAACGACAGCATCAAAGGTGTTGACGATCTTGCGGGCAAAACCGTTGCGGTGAACCTAGGCTCTAACTTTGAGCAACTGCTGCGTCAATACGACAAAGACGGCAAGATCAACATTAAAACGTACGACACAGGCATCGAACATGACGTGGCGCTCGGTCGTGCAGACGCGTTTGTAATGGATCGTCTTTCTGCGTTAGAGCTGATTAAGAAAACTGGCCTTCCTCTGGAATTGGCAGGCGAACCGTTTGAGACCATTCAAAACGCATGGCCTTTCGTTGACAACGAGAAAGGTCGTAAGCTGCAAGAAGAAGTAAACAAAGCACTGGCTGAGATGCGCGCAGATGGTACAGTAGAGAAAATTTCCGTGAAGTGGTTTGGCGCTGACATCACGAAATAAGAACTCTTTGTACTTTAGGCCGCAAAGTGGTATCACTCTCGGACTAAAATAAACTTACGTAAAGGTGGAACTTGTTTTCCACCTTTTCTTTTCTCTAGCCTTTAGGTAAGCCGTATGGGATTTGACTTTAATTACATGTTGGAACTGCTGCCGATATTGCTGAAATATCTTGGCACAACCATGGAAATGGCGACATGGGGATTGGTGTTTTCGCTGATTTTATCCGTCATTTTAGCCAATATTCGCGTATTTAAACTGCCAGTTCTGGATCAATTAAGCCAACTGTACATCAGCTTCTTCCGTGGCACCCCACTGTTGGTTCAGCTTTTCCTGCTCTATTACGGCTTACCGCAAATTTTTCCATTGATGGTCGGTATCGACGCCTTTTCAGCAGCGGTTATCGGTTTAACGCTGCACTTTGCCGCTTATATGGCGGAAAGTATTCGTGCCGCCATTATTGGCATTGATCGCAGCCAAATGGAAGCGAGCTTATCGGTCGGTATGACGACATCCCAAGCAATGCGCCGAGTGATTTTACCTCAAGCAACGCGTGTCGCACTGCCTTCATTGATGAACTATTTCATCGATATGATCAAGTCAACGTCTCTTGCTTTCACGCTTGGTGTGGCCGAAATCATGGCGAAAGCACAGATGGAAGCCTCATCAAGTTTCCGTTTCTTTGAAGCTTTCCTTGCGGTTGCTCTTATTTACTGGGGCGTGGTGGTGATTCTGACTCGCGTACAAATCTGGGCAGAAGCAAAACTGAATAAGGCGTACGTACGATGATTAAGTTAGAAAATATTCACAAACGTTTTGGTGAGACTGAAGTGCTGAAAGGCATCGACCTCGATATTAAGCAAGGTGAGATCATCGTGATTATCGGCTCAAGTGGTACGGGTAAATCAACCTTGCTGCGTACGGTGAACTTTCTAGAACAAGCAGATGAAGGTCGTATCACGATAGATGGCATCTCCGTTGATACTCAAAAACACACTAAAGCCGAAGTATTAGCGCTGCGTCGTCGAACTGGCTTTGTGTTCCAAAACTATGCCCTGTTTGCCCACATGAATGCGCGCCAGAACATTGCCGAAGGTCTAGTGACCGTTCGAGGTTGGAAAAAAGCCGATGCTCTCAAACGAGCGCAACAAATTCTGGATGACATCGGCCTTGGGGATAAAGGCGATAGTTATCCAGCGTCATTATCTGGCGGCCAACAACAACGTGTGGGTATCGGCCGAGCGATGGCGCTGCAACCAGAACTGCTGTTGTTTGACGAACCAACTTCTGCGCTGGATCCTGAATGGGTCGGTGAAGTTCTCTCATTAATGAAGAAGTTAGCTAATCAGCATCAAACCATGCTGGTGGTGACGCACGAGATGCAATTCGCGAAAGAAGTCGCTGATAGAGTGATCTTCATGGCGGAAGGCAATATCGTTGAGCAAGGTTCTCCACAGGATATCTTCGATAATCCACAAGATCCTCGTTTGAAAAAATTCCTTAACCAAGTAGGAATAGAGTAACGATCAAGCATCAGGATCGATTGATCCTTGAGATTTTACTCACACTACGTATAATCGCCCGGCCGGAATTTCGTACTCATTGAGTCATTGACACATTATGTGAGTGTGATTACAATTCCGCCTCTTTGTTGAGAGGCGTCGGTTGTCCTTCTCTATATAAAGAGCTTCTTTATATAAGAAAGCAAATACCCACGCCGGGTTTAACAAGAACCTAAAACTACTGATCAGTAAAGGTAATTATCATGAAACGCACTTTTCAACCTACAGTTCTAAAGCGCAAGCGTACTCACGGCTTCCGTGCTCGCATGGCAACTAAGAACGGTCGTAAAGTTATCAACGCACGTCGTGCAAAAGGCCGTGCGCGCCTATCAAAATAATCGCTAGTTTATTTTGAACACGTACGCGTTTAATCGGGAGTTACGTTTGTTAACTCCCGAGCATTATCAAAACGTCTTCCAGCAAGCTCATCGAGCTGGCTCGCCTCATTTCACCATCATTGCTCGCAATAACAAACTTTCTCACCCACGATTAGGTTTAGCGGTTCCCAAAAAGCAAATCAAAACGGCTGTCGGTCGTAACCGATTTAAGCGTTTGGCTCGTGAAAGCTTTCGTAACAATCAACATCAGCTTCCAAACAAAGATTTTGTTGTGATTGCGAAGAAAAGCGCGCAAGATTTAAGCAATGAGGAAATTTTTAAGTTGTTTGATAAGCTATGGCAACGCCTGTCTCGCCCTTCACGTGGATAGCCATTGGGCTCGTTTATCTGTATCGCTGGTTTATCAGCCCTTTGATTGGTCCTCGTTGCCGGTTCACACCAACCTGTTCCACTTACGCGCTAGAAGCTTTGAGAGCTCACGGTTTTGTAAAAGGATGTTGGTTATCAGGCAAACGTCTATTAAAATGCCACCCTTTGAATGAAGGGGGGTATGACCCCGTTCCACCAGTCCAAAAACAAGACAGAGATAACTAACGATGGATTCTCAACGTAATATCCTGCTCATCGGTTTGGCCCTGGTTTCTTTTTTGCTGTTTCAACAATGGCAAGTTGCAAAGAATCCAGAACCTCAAGCAGTTGAACAGGCTCAATCAAGCAGCACTCTACCTGCACCATCTTTTGCTGATGAACTTGACCCAGTTCCAGGTCAACAGCAAGCTTCTGCAAAAACTATCACAGTAACGACTGATGTTTTAACTCTGTCGATCGACACCGTTGGTGGCGATGTGGTACATGCCAACCTTAACGAATACTCTGCTGAGTTAGATTCATCAGATTCCTTTGTTCTGCTTAAAGACGCTCAAGGTCACCAATTTATCGCTCAAAGCGGTCTAGTGGGTCCTCAAGGTATCGACTTGAGCAGCACAAATCGCCCTCACTACAACGTAAGTGCAGACAGCTTCACAATGGCTGACGGTCAAGATGAACTTCGCGTTCCGATGACATTCACTGCAAACGGCATCGAATACACCAAAACTTACATCTTTAAACGCGGCAGCTACGCGCTTAATGTTGAATACGATGTAGTGAACAACTCAGGCAACAACGCAACATTTGGTATGTACGCTCACCTACGTCAAAACCTAATGGACGATGGTGGTAGCATCACAATGCCTACTTACCGTGGTGGCGCATACTCAACAGAAGATACGCGTTACAAGAAGTACAGCTTTGATGATATGCAGGATCGCAACCTGTCTCTTAACCTAGCCGATGGCCAAGGTTGGGCGGCAATGATTCAGCACTACTTTGCCGCAGCTTGGATCCCACGTAACGAACCAGGTACTAACCTATACACTCGTGTAATTGGCAACCTAGGCGACATCGGCGTTCGTATGCCGAACAAAACTATCGCAACAGGCGATCAGGCTAAGTTTGAAGCAACACTTTGGGTTGGTCCAAAACTGCAAGATGAAATGGCAGAAGTGGCACCTAACCTAGACCTAGTAGTGGACTACGGCTGGTTATGGTTCATTGCGAAGCCTCTTCATATGTTGCTTTCATTCATCCAGAGCTTTGTTGGTAACTGGGGTGTGGCAATCATCTGCCTGACCTTCATCGTTCGTGGTGCAATGTACCCACTAACAAAAGCGCAATACACATCTATGGCGAAAATGCGCATGCTACAGCCTAAGCTGCAAGCAATGCGTGAGCGTATCGGTGATGACCGTCAGCGCATGAGCCAAGAAATGATGGAACTGTACAAGAAAGAGAAAGTGAACCCACTAGGTGGTTGTCTACCTCTTATCCTACAGATGCCTATTTTCATCGCACTATACTGGGCGCTAATGGAATCGGTAGAGCTACGTCACTCACCATTCTTCGGTTGGATTCATGACCTTTCAGCGCAGGACCCTTACTACATCCTGCCGCTATTGATGGGTGCGTCTATGTTCCTAATCCAGAAGATGAGCCCAACAACGGTAACGGATCCAATGCAGCAGAAGATCATGACCTTTATGCCGGTTATGTTTACCTTCTTCTTCTTGTTCTTCCCATCAGGTCTCGTTCTATACTGGTTGGTGTCGAACATCGTAACGCTTATCCAGCAAACTCTGATCTACAAAGGATTAGAGAAAAAAGGCTTACACAGCAAGTAACCTTTTAGGAAATGATTGAGAAAGGCGGCCAAAAGGTCGCCTTTTTGTTTTTGGCTGATTACAATTCAGCTAATTAATTGTGATGGCTCCCTAGGTATCTTCCCTATAGCCCAGCTCAAAAGGCAAAATTATGACTACAGATACGATTGTCGCTCAAGCGACCGCGCCTGGTCGTGGCGGTGTCGGTATTATTCGAGTTTCTGGCCCTAAAGCCAACCAAGTGGCGTTAGAAGTCACTGGCAAAACACTAAAGCCCCGCTACGCAGAGTACCTGCCGTTTAAGTCAGAAGATGGCACTGTGCTTGATCAGGGCATCGCACTGTACTTCCCTAACCCACACTCATTTACAGGTGAAGACGTACTTGAGCTGCAAGGCCATGGCGGCCCTGTCGTGATGGATATGCTGATAAAACGCATTCTAGGTATAGATGGTATTCGAGCTGCTCGCCCTGGTGAGTTCTCTGAACGCGCATTTCTGAACGATAAACTCGACCTAGCTCAAGCCGAAGCGATTGCAGACCTCATTGATGCAAGTTCTGAAGAAGCCGCAAAATCGGCGCTGCAATCCTTACAGGGCGCATTTTCAGGCCGTATTAATACCTTAGTTGAGTCGCTGATTCATTTGCGTATCTATGTTGAAGCAGCCATCGACTTCCCTGAAGAAGAGATCGACTTTTTGGCCGACGGTAAAGTGGCTGGTGACCTACAAGCCATCATCGACAACCTAGATGCGGTGCGCAAAGAAGCTAACCAAGGCGCTATTATGCGTGAAGGGATGAAAGTCGTGATTGCGGGTCGTCCAAATGCGGGCAAATCAAGCCTGCTGAACGCACTATCGGGTAAAGAGTCTGCAATCGTAACCGACATCGCAGGAACCACGCGTGATGTACTGCGTGAGCACATCCATATTGATGGCATGCCACTACACATCATTGATACAGCAGGTTTGCGTGATGCTTCCGATGAAGTAGAGAAAATCGGTATCGAACGTGCGTGGGATGAAATAGTCCAAGCAGACCGCGTGTTGTTCATGGTAGATGGCACAACAACCGATGCCACCGATCCGAAAGATATCTGGCCAGATTTTGTGGATCGCCTACCAGACAACATTGGCATAACTGTGATCCGTAATAAAGCGGATCAAACGGGTGAAGATATGGGGATCTGCCACGTCAATAACCCTACTCTTATCCGTTTGTCAGCGAAGACTGGTGCAGGGGTTGAAGCTCTGCGCGATCATCTCAAGGAGTGTATGGGCTTCTCTGGCAACAGTGAAGGTGGGTTTATGGCTCGTCGTCGTCATCTCGATGCATTAGAACGTGCCGCACAGCACCTTCAAATAGGCCAGGAGCAGCTTGAAGGCTATATGGCAGGTGAAATATTGGCTGAAGAGCTACGCATCACCCAACAACATCTCAATGAGATTACCGGTGAGTTCAGTTCTGACGACTTACTGGGACGAATCTTCTCTTCATTCTGTATCGGGAAGTAAATAATCGAACGCGCGGTGCTGAGCTTAACTCACACCGCGTTTCTTTTTGTACGGCAAGCCATCCATGAGCTTTAGCCGTCGCATTCAATAAGGAAGAAGTATGATCCACATTATTACAGGCAGCACGTTAGGTGGCACAGAATACGTAGGGGATCACCTGAGTGATCTACTCAACGAGAATGGATTTGAAACAACGATCTACAACCAGCCTTCCCTCAGTGATATCGAAAATCAAGGTACGTGGTTGGTGATCACCTCTACACATGGAGCTGGTGAGTATCCTGATAATATCCAACCTTTTATCGCAGCATTACAAAATACACCGCCAAAAATGACTGATGTAAAATTTGCGGTGATTGCGATTGGTGACTCTAGCTACGATACGTTCTGTGCCGCTGGTCAACACGCTTATGATTTATTAGAGGATATTGGTGCAACCCCTCTCGCAGATTGCTTTAAAATCGATGTACTGAGCCATGATGTGCCAGAAGACGCCGCAGAGATGTGGTTAAAAGAGAATATCGAACGTTTTTAAACTCACGACTTTCCCTTCAACAGAGTCGAAATTCGGCTCTGTTTTCTCCCATGTGAATAACTCCCACCAAATTATTTTGTTTAACCGCTCAAAAACCAACCAAACAGACTGTGGATAACTACAATAAGATCCAGTGATTTTCCTTTAGTTATCCCAATAACAACTTTGATCAATTTTACCTCCTGTGTATAACTACCACTTTTGATCCCAGGTAATCCTCGATCTGATCCAATCATGATCACAAGATATGATCCAAAGAAGATCCATGATCTTGTTGATCATTTTTAGGTTATCCACAGAAACGGTCGATCCTAATAGTAGATCTAATAAAAGATCATATATATAGATCTTATATATATTTATCTTGAAGCTTAAAACGGATAAAACGAGAAAACGTTTTTCTCTCTGGCATAAAGCAGGTAAAATACGGCTCCTTTATCTGTCCATTAAATCCCTTTGAATACCTGAGGTCAGTTCATGCTTTATCACGAAAACTTTGACGTCATTGTTGTCGGTGGCGGACACGCAGGAACGGAAGCCGCGCTCGCATCTGCACGCACAGGACAAAAAACGCTTCTCCTTACCCATAACATCGATACATTAGGCCAGATGTCTTGTAATCCGGCGATCGGTGGTATTGGTAAAGGTCACTTAGTAAAAGAAGTAGATGCTATGGGCGGTTTGATGGCTGAAGCCATCGACCATGCAGGTATTCAGTTTCGTACACTAAATGCCTCCAAAGGTCCTGCAGTACGAGCAACTCGAGCTCAAGCCGATCGCGCTCTGTACAAAGCGTACGTTCGTAATGCATTAGAAAATGCGCCTAACTTAACGTTGTTCCAGCAGTCAGTTGATGATCTGATTGTTGAACAAGATCGCGCAGTTGGTGTGGTAACTCAAATGGGACTTCGCTTCCATGCGAAAGCCGTTGTGCTAACCGTGGGTACCTTCCTTGGTGGTAAGATCCACATAGGTATGGAAAGCTCGTCTGGTGGTCGTGCCGGGGATCCACCATCGATCGCATTAGCGGATCGACTGCGTGAACTGCCGTTCCGTGTGGATCGTTTAAAAACAGGTACTCCACCGCGCATTGATGCTCGTACAGTTGATTTTTCAGTGCTAGAAGCTCAGCACGGTGATAACCCAACGCCTGTATTCTCGTTCATGGGCAAACGTGAACAGCATCCGCGTCAGATTCCATGTTTCATTACCCACACCAATGAACAAACTCACGATGTGATCCGTAGTAACTTGGATCGCAGTCCAATGTACGCAGGTGTGATTGAAGGTATTGGTCCTCGTTACTGTCCGTCTATTGAAGACAAAGTGATGCGTTTCGCTGACAAAAACAGCCACCAAATCTTCATTGAGCCAGAAGGCCTAACCACGCACGAGTTATACCCTAATGGTATCTCGACCAGCTTGCCATTTGATGTGCAAGTACAAATCGTGCGCTCAATGAAAGGGTTTGAAAATGCACACATCGTTCGCCCAGGTTATGCGATTGAATATGATTTCTTCGATCCACGTGATTTGAAGCAAACGTACGAGACGAAGTTCATCCATGGTTTGTTCTTTGCTGGCCAGATTAATGGTACGACTGGCTACGAAGAAGCCGCAGCGCAAGGCTTGATGGCGGGCCTAAACGCAAGCTTGTTTAGCCAAGACAAAGAAGGCTGGAGCCCACGTCGTGACCAAGCTTACATGGGCGTGTTGATTGATGACTTATCGACCATGGGTACCAAAGAGCCGTACCGCATGTTCACTTCTCGTGCGGAATACCGCCTGCTACTTCGTGAAGATAATGCCGATTTGCGTTTAACGGAAAAAGCGCGCGAGCTAGGCTTGATTGATGATGTTCGTTGGGCTCGCTTTAACGAGAAAATCAACAATATGGAAACGGAGCGTCAGCGTTTGAAAGCAACGTGGATGAATCCGAAGTCAGAGGGTGTTGATGAGTTGAACAAGCTGCTGAAAACCCCAATGGCCCGTGAAGCGAGTGGTGAGGATCTTCTGCGTCGTCCAGAGATCACTTATTCGCAACTGACGCAACTTGAAGCGTTTGCTCCTGCACTTGAAGATCAGCAAGCGGCTGAGCAAGTTGAAATTCAAGTGAAATACGATGGTTACATCAAGCGTCAGCAGGAAGAGATCGAAAAATCACTGCGTCACGAAAATACCAAGTTACCTGCTGATTTGGATTACCGCGATGTAAAAGGTTTATCAAACGAAGTCGTTGCTAAACTGAGCGAGGCCAAACCAGAGAGCATCGGTATTGCATCACGCATTTCTGGTATTACGCCTGCTGCAATTTCTATTCTACTTGTTCACTTGAAAAAGCATGGTTTGCTGAAGAAAGGTGAGGAAGAATAATGAGCGCATTGCGAACAAAGCTGGATTCACTGATCGCGAAAACCGATTTGGAAGTGTCAGAACAGCAACGAGAGCAGTTAGTTGGTTATGTCGAACTGCTCGACAAATGGAACAAAGCGTACAATTTAACATCGGTACGTGATCCGCTTGATATGTTAGTGAAACATATTCTTGATAGTATCGTTGTAAGCGCACACCTGCCCGGTGAGCGCTTCATTGATGTTGGTACTGGTCCGGGGTTACCGGGCATCCCTTTGGCAATCATGAACCCTGAGAAAACCTTCTTTTTGCTCGACAGTCTTGGCAAACGCATTCGTTTTATCAAGCAAGTCGTGCACACATTAGGACTGAAAAACGTGACACCAATTCAAAGTCGCGTCGAAGAATTCCAACCTGAAGAAAAATTTGATGGCGTTTTGAGTCGAGCTTTTGCTTCAATGACAGACATGGTGGAATGGTGCCACCATTTGCCGAAACAAGAGCACGGGGTGTTTCTAGCGCTGAAAGGACAGCACCCTAAAGATGAAATGGATCAGCTTCCTGAATGGTGCAGTGTGACAGAGATCATATCTTTGGCTGTTCCTGAGTTGGAAGGTGATCGTCATCTAGTAATCTTATCGCGCAAGGAAAATTAGCGAGGTAATCGTGGGGAAAATTGTAGCAATCGCCAACCAGAAAGGTGGGGTCGGCAAAACAACAACGTGCATTAACTTAGCGGCTTCGATGGCGGCAACAAAGCGCAAGGTTTTGGTGATCGATCTCGACCCGCAAGGCAATGCTACGATGGCCAGTGGCGTGGATAAGTATATGGTCGACGCCACCGCATACGATCTTTTGGTCGAAGATACACCGTTCGATCAAGTCGTTTGTACCCAAACAACAGGGAAGTATGATTTGATCGCGGCGAACGGCGACGTCACCGCGGCAGAAATCAAATTGATGGAAGTTTTCGCTCGTGAAGTGCGTCTAAAAAATGCATTGTCGTCAGTTCGCGATAACTATGATTTCATCTTTATTGATTGTCCTCCTTCTCTAAACCTTCTTACAATCAATGCGATGGCGGCAGCTGACTCTGTGCTGGTGCCGATGCAATGTGAATACTTTGCGTTAGAAGGTTTAACTGCTCTTATGGATACAATCAGCAAGTTAGCGGCTGTTGTGAATGAAAACCTAAAAATCGAAGGTTTATTGCGTACCATGTACGACCCACGCAACCGCTTATCGAATGAAGTATCCGATCAACTTAAAAAACACTTTGGGAATAAAGTTTACCGTACTGTCATTCCGCGTAATGTTCGTTTGGCTGAAGCGCCAAGTCACGGTAAGCCAGCAATGTACTACGATAAGTACTCCGCAGGTGCCAAAGCGTATCTTGCTCTAGCGGGCGAAATGCTCCGCCGCGAAGAAATCCCAGTTTAACTCTAACCTAAGGAATTCAATCCCATGTCTAAGCGTGGTCTCGGAAAAGGACTGGATGCGTTATTGTCGACCAGTTCGTTTGCTCGTGAAAAACAGCATATTGCATCGCATAGCCAAGAATTATCGGCAGACGGTGAGTTAACCGATTTAGCGATTGGTCAATTGCAGCCGGGCGTATACCAACCGCGTAAAGATATGGCGCCTGAAGCGCTAGAAGAACTAGCGGCTTCGATTCAATCACAAGGCATTATTCAACCAATCGTGGTTCGCCAGGTCGAAAATGGTCAGTTTGAGATCATCGCAGGTGAGCGCCGCTGGCGTGCTGCAAGGCAGGCGGGTTTAAAACGCGTGCCGTGTTTGGTGAAAAAAGTTGAAGATCGTGCCGCCATCGCCATGGCGTTGATTGAAAACATTCAACGTGAAGACTTGAATGTGATTGAGGAAGCCCAAGCGCTTGAACGTCTACAAGATGAATTCACGCTGACACATCAGCAAGTGGCCGATGTGATTGGTAAATCAAGAACGACGGTGAGTAACCTATTACGTCTGAATCAGTTGGAAGTTGATGTAAAAGGTCTGGTTGCAGATAAAAAATTGGAAATGGGTCATGCTCGAGCTCTGTTAGCGTTAGAAGGCGAACAGCAAGTTGAAGTAGCTCAACAAGTGGCTAAGAAGCAAATGACTGTTCGCCAAACCGAACAGTTAGTAAAAAAGTGCTTAGCCCCACAAAATGAGCAAAAAGGGCAACAAGAGGATACCGAAGCCGAGCAAATGTCGCATAAATTGAGTCAGCTGCTTGATGCAAAAGTTTCTCTTACCCGTTCTGCAAACGGAAAAGCGAAATTGACGATAAGTCTTGATGAGCCTCACAAATTGGACCAACTAATTGCCAAGCTTGAGGCCTAGATGAGATAATTGATTTAGGTCAATTAATCTAATTAATCGAATTTTGTGCGAAAGTTGTCGTTTTGTAAACAAAACTGTAAGTTTTTGATGCAATCGAATTGCTTTACGTTGAACTGAACGTATAATTTTCGCCAATTTCCCAGCACAGAGAGTTAAGTGCGAAGTGGATATTACTAGAGGTACGAATACATGGTAGCTGCGTTAGCTAGACCAGGACGAGAGCTCGCAAGGCAATTGTTAATGATCCAGTCTGGCGCGGTTATTTTTGTGGCAGCAGGAATGGCGGTAGCCATAAATCCTGACTGGGGATTTTCAGCGCTGATTGGCGGAGGCATTTTTGTTGTTGCCAATGCAGTATTCGCGCTGTGTGCTTTCATGTTTAGTGGAGCTCGCGCTGCCAAGCGCATCGCTGTTTCCTTCTATACGGGTGAAGTACTGAAAATTCTCATCACGGTTGCACTGTTCTATGTTGCCTACATGTATATGCAGGTGGAACTTGTTCCCCTCAAACTAACCTATTTGCTGGTACTAGGTATTAATATCTGTGCACCAGTGCTATTCATTAACAACAAAAAATAGGATGAGTTATGGCTGCGCCAGGTGAAGCGCTAACATCGTCCGGTTACATTGCCCACCACCTTTCTAACCTATCGCTATACAAGTTGGGTTTAGTAGGGTCGGAGACAAGTTTCTGGAACGTACATATCGATAGCCTGTTTTTTTCTTGGTTTACTGGTTTAATTTTCCTCGGAATTTTTTACAAAGTAGCAAAGAGAACAACAGCGGGTGTACCGGGTAAGCTTCAGTGTGCTGTAGAAATGATCGTTGAATTTGTCGCCGATAACGTCAAAGACACGTTCCATGGACGCAACCCACTGATCGCGCCTTTAGCACTGACTATCTTTTGTTGGGTATTTTTGATGAACGTGATGGACTTAGTTCCTATCGACTTCTTACCATACCCAGCAGAGCATTGGCTAGGTATTCCTTACCTTAAGGTTGTACCGTCTGCTGATGTGAATATCACCATGGCTATGGCTCTAGGCGTTTTTGCATTGATGATTTACTACAGCATCAAAGTAAAAGGTCTAGGTGGATTCGCAAAAGAACTTGCACTACATCCATTCAATCACCCACTGATGATTCCGTTTAACCTACTAATTGAAGTGGTATCGCTATTAGCGAAACCTCTATCACTTGGTATGCGTCTATTCGGTAACATGTTCGCGGGTGAGGTTGTATTCATTCTTTGTGCGGCAATGCTACCATGGTACTTACAATGGATGGGTTCACTACCGTGGGCAATCTTCCATATCTTGGTTATTACGATTCAAGCCTTCGTATTCATGATGTTGACAATTGTTTACCTGTCAATGGCACACGAAGATCCTGATCATTAATTTTTTTAAAGCTTTTTATTTGGGCACTAAGCCAACAACTATAAATTGGAGATAGTAATGGAAACTTTACTGAGCTTTTCTGCAATCGCCGTAGGTATTATCGTCGGTCTTGCTTCTCTTGGTACAGCGATTGGTTTCGCACTGCTAGGTGGTAAATTCCTAGAAGGTGCTGCACGTCAACCAGAAATGGCTCCTATGCTACAAGTTAAGATGTTCATCATCGCGGGTCTACTTGATGCGGTTCCAATGATCGGTATCGTAATCGCGCTACTATTCACTTTCGCAAACCCATTCGTTGGTCAACTAGGTTAATCACCTTTAACTCGGGACGGGCGATTATCGCTTGTCACTGATTAACACTAAGTCCAAATAGAGGGGTAGCTGTTGTGAACATAAACGCAACTCTGCTAGGTCAAGCAATCTCGTTCGCACTATTTGTGTGGTTCTGCATGAAGTATGTATGGCCACCGTTGATGCAAGCGATCGAAGAGCGTCAGAAGAAAATTGCTGATGGTCTTCAAGCAGCAGAACGTGCTGCGAAAGACTTGGATCTAGCACAAGCCAACGCTTCTGATCAATTGAAAGAAGCGAAGCGCACAGCAACTGAGATCATCGAACAAGCGAACAAGCGTAAGTCTCAAATTCTTGATGAAGCTCGCGAGGAAGCTCAGGCAGAACGCCAGAAAATCCTAGCGCAAGCAGAAGCAGAGCTTGAAGCTGAACGCAATCGTGCACGCGATGAGCTGCGCAAACAAGTTGCTACTCTGGCTGTAGCTGGTGCTGAGAAAATCCTTGAGCGTTCTATCGATAAAGATGCGCAAAAAGATATTCTCGACAACATTACTGCAAAACTTTAAGTCTGGGGGCGCATATGTCTGATTTGACTACTATCGCACGCCCCTATGCTAAAGCAGCCTTCGACTTTGCTTTAGAGAAAGACCAGTTGGACCAATGGGGCCAAATGTTATCTTTTGCTGCTGAAGTGGCCAAAAACGAACAAATGAACGAGCTACTAACGGGTTCGGTTTCTGCTGACAAAATGGCAGAAATTTTTGTTGCAGTTTGCGGCGAACAAGTTGATGCGCACGGTCAAAACCTTTTGAAGGTAATGGCTGAGAATGGTCGTTTAGCGGCCCTTCCTGATGTTTGCACGGAGTTTTTTACTCTGAAAAAAGAACATGAGAAAGAAATTGATGTTGAAGTAATTTCAGCAACAGAGCTTTCTGATGAACAACTTGCAAACATTGGCAGCAAACTTGAAAAGCGTCTTGAACGCAAAGTGAAGCTGAATTGCAGTGTAGATGAGACCCTACTTGGTGGGGTTATTATTCGAGCCGGAGACCTAGTCATCGATGACTCAGCGCGTGGTCGTTTGAACCGCCTGAGCGATGCATTGCAGTCTTAATGGGGATTGGAGCATGCAACTTAATTCCACGGAAATTAGCGATCTGATCAAACAACGTATCGAATCTTTCGAAGTTGTTAGTGAAGCTCGCAACGAGGGTACTATCGTATCGGTAAGCGATGGTATCATCCGCATCCACGGCCTAGCGGACGTGATGCAAGGTGAAATGATTGAATTACCGGGTGGCCGTTATGCACTGGCACTTAACCTTGAGCGTGACTCGGTTGGTGCGGTTGTAATGGGCCCATATGCTGACCTTAAGGAAGGCATGAAAGTTACAGGTACTGGCCGCATTCTTGAAGTGCCAGTTGGTCCAGAACTACTAGGCCGCGTAGTAAACACGCTGGGTGAGCCTATCGATGGTAAAGGTCCAATCGAAGCGAAAATGACTTCGCCTGTAGAAGTGATCGCACCAGGTGTAATCGACCGTAAATCGGTAGACCAACCTGTGCAAACTGGTTATAAGTCAGTTGACTCTATGATCCCAATCGGTCGTGGTCAGCGTGAGCTTATCATCGGTGACCGTCAGATTGGTAAAACAGCACTGGCGATCGACGCGATCATCAACCAGAAAGACTCTGGTATTTTCTCTATCTACGTAGCAATCGGTCAGAAAGCATCGACTATCGCTAACGTTGTTCGCAAACTAGAAGAGCACGGCGCACTACAAAATACTATCGTTGTAGTTGCATCAGCTTCTGAATCTGCAGCGCTTCAATACCTAGCGCCTTACGCAGGTTGTGCGATGGGTGAATACTTCCGCGATCGCGGTGAAGACGCACTGATTGTTTACGATGATCTATCTAAGCAAGCGGTAGCTTACCGTCAGATCTCTCTACTACTTAAACGTCCACCAGGCCGTGAGGCATTCCCAGGTGACGTATTCTACTTACACTCGCGTCTACTAGAGCGTGCTGCTCGTGTAAACGAAGAGTACGTAGAGCGTTTCACTAACGGTGAAGTGAAAGGTAAGACTGGTTCTTTGACTGCTCTTCCTATCATCGAAACTCAAGCAGGTGACGTTTCAGCATTCGTACCGACTAACGTAATCTCGATTACCGATGGTCAGATCTTCCTACAAACTGAGCTATTCAACGCTGGTGTTCGTCCTGCTGTTGACCCTGGTATCTCAGTATCTCGTGTAGGTGGTTCAGCTCAGACGAAAATCATCAAGAAACTATCAGGTGGTATCCGTACAGCACTAGCTGCATACCGTGAACTAGCGGCATTTGCTCAGTTCTCTTCTGACCTTGATGACGCAACGAAGAAACAGCTAGACCATGGTCAAAAAGTTACAGAACTAATGAAGCAGAAGCAGTACGCTCCAATGTCTGTATTTGACCAAGCTCTAACTATCTTCGCGGCAGAGCGCGGTTACCTTGATGATGTAGAACTTAACAAAGTTCTAGATTTCGAGGCGGCTCTACTATCGTACGCTCGCGGTCAATACGCTGAACTAGCAGCTGAGATCGACAAGTCTGGCGCTTACAACGATGAAATCGAAGCTCAGTTGAAGAAACTGACTGACGACTTCAAAGCAACCCAAACTTGGTAATTAGGTCGGTGGCAGTTTCTGCCACCAACTAACGGAGAGTAACGATGGCCGGCGCAAAAGAGATACGTAATAAAATCGGTAGTGTTAAAAGCACTCAGAAAATTACGAAAGCGATGGAAATGGTAGCAGCTTCAAAAATGCGTCGTTCTCAAGATGCAATGGAAGCTTCTCGTCCATACGCTGAAACAATGCGTAAAGTGATCGGTCATGTGGCTAACGCAAACCTAGAGTACCGTCATCCGTACCTAGAAGAGCGTGAAGCTAAACGTGTTGGTTACATCATCGTTTCGACAGACCGTGGTCTGTGTGGTGGTTTGAACATTAACGTGTTCAAAAAAGCCGTTACAGACATGCAAGCATGGAGAGAGAAAGGTGCTGAGATTGAGCTAGCCGTTGTTGGCTCAAAAGCAACAGCTTTCTTTAAACATGGTGGCGCAAAAGTTGCGGCACAGGTTTCTGGTCTTGGAGATAATCCAAGCCTACAAGACCTAATCGGCTCTGTTGGCGTAATGCTGAAGAAATACGATGAAGGTGAACTGGACCGTCTATATGTAGTATTCAACAAGTTTGTAAATACTATGGTTCAGCAACCAACGATCGATCAATTGCTACCTTTGCCTAAATCGGACAGCGAAGAGATGCAGCGTGAGCATTCATGGGACTACATCTATGAGCCTGAACCAAAACCTCTACTGGATACGCTATTAGTGCGTTACGTAGAGTCTCAGGTATACCAAGGTGTGGTTGAGAACCTTGCTTGTGAGCAAGCGGCTCGAATGATTGCGATGAAGGCTGCAACGGATAACGCAACCAGTTTGATTGACGATTTGGAACTTGTGTACAACAAAGCCCGTCAGGCTGCGATTACACAAGAACTATCAGAAATCGTTGGTGGTGCAGCTGCGGTTTAAGCTTAGGTAAAACGAAATAGTTTAGAGGATTAACGATGGCTACAGGTAAGATCGTACAGATCATCGGTGCGGTAGTCGACGTAGAGTTCCCACAGAGCAATGTACCTAGTGTATATGACGCTCTAAACGTAACGGACTCAAAAGAGCGTCTAGTTCTTGAAGTTCAACAACAGCTAGGCGGTGGCGTAGTTCGTTGTATCGTAATGGGTAGCTCTGATGGTTTACGTCGTGGAGTAGAAGTGGTTAACACTGGCGCTCCAATTTCAGTACCAGTAGGTACTAAAACTCTAGGTCGTATCATGAACGTCCTAGGTGACGCGATTGACGAGCGTGGTGAAGTGGGTGCGGAAGAGGTTTACTCTATCCACCGTAGTGCACCAAGCTACGAAGAGCAATCAAACGAAATTGCACTTCTAGAAACGGGCGTTAAAGTAATCGACCTAATTTGTCCATTCGCTAAGGGTGGTAAAATCGGTCTATTCGGTGGTGCTGGTGTAGGTAAGACCGTTAACATGATGGAACTTATCAACAACATCGCACTACAGCACTCAGGTCTATCAGTATTTGCTGGTGTTGGTGAGCGTACTCGTGAAGGTAACGATTTCTACTACGAGATGCAGGAAGCGGGCGTTGTAAACGTTGAGAAGCCTGAAGAATCAAAAGTAGCGATGGTTTACGGTCAGATGAACGAGCCACCAGGTAACCGTCTACGTGTTGCACTGACTGGTCTAACAATGGCAGAGCGTTTCCGTGACGAAGGTCGTGACGTACTACTGTTCATTGATAACATCTACCGTTACACACTTGCAGGTACAGAGGTATCAGCACTACTAGGTCGTATGCCTTCTGCGGTAGGTTACCAGCCAACTCTTGCAGAAGAGATGGGTGTACTTCAGGAGCGTATCACGTCAACGAAATCAGGTTCTATCACGTCTGTACAGGCGGTATACGTACCAGCGGATGACTTGACTGACCCGTCTCCAGCAACAACGTTCGCGCACTTGGATGCAACGGTTGTACTTAACCGTAACATCGCTGCAATGGGTCTATACCCTGCGATCGACCCGCTAGATTCAACATCTCGTATGCTTGATCCACTAGTCGTTGGTCAAGATCACTACGAAGTTGCTCGTGGTGTTCAGCAGACTCTTCAGCGCTACAAAGAGCTGAAAGATATCATTGCTATCCTAGGTATGGACGAGCTATCTGAAGAAGATAAGCAAGTTGTATCTCGTGCACGTAAGATTGAGCGTTTCCTAACTCAGCCTTACCACGTAGCAGAAGTATTTACAGGTGACCCTGGTATTTACGTACCTCTAAAAGAGACTCTACGTGGCTTTAAAGGTCTACTAGCTGGTGAATACGACGACATTCCTGAGCAGGCATTTATGTACTGCGGTAGCATCGACGATGCTATTGAGAATGCGAAGAAGCTATAAGGCTAACTAGGAGGCGATATGGCAGCAATAACCTTTCACCTAGACGTAGTAAGCGCTGAGAAGAAAATCTTCTCTGGTCGTGTTGAAACGTTTCAGGTGACCGGTAGCGAAGGTGAACTTGGTATTTTCCATGGTCACACACCGCTGCTGACCGCTATCAAGCCTGGTATGGTGCGTATTGTGAAACAGCACGGCCACGAAGAAATTATTTATGTTTCTGGTGGTATGGTAGAGATTCAGCCTGGTACAGCGACTGTACTAGCTGATACAGCTATCCGTGGTGAAGAGCTAGACGCAGCGAAGGCAGAAGAAGCCAAACGCCGCGCTGAGGAGCAAATCCAGAATCAGCATGGTGACATGGACTTCGCACAAGCGGCCAGTGAACTGGCTAAAGCCATTGCTCAGCTACGAGTTATCGAGCTGACAAAAAAGCGTCGCTAAGCTCAATTAGCAACGTTGCATGAAAAAAGGCGGCCAATTGGTCGCCTTTTTGATTAATTTTAGTTGGAAATTTACCTTACTCCATTAACTATTTTAAAAGAGCTGTTTAAAATAACGGCCAATTAACATAAAACGTCAATAGGTTATCAATGAAATTCAGTGCTGTGATTCTTGCAGCGGGTAAAGGTACCCGTATGCATTCGAACATGCCTAAGGTGCTACACACTTTGGCAGGTAAGCCAATGGCAAAACATGTGATTGATACATGTACAGGTCTAGGTGCACAAAATATCCACTTGGTCTTTGGCCACGGTGGTGATCAAATGCAAACCACTCTTGCAGAAGAGCCTGTAAATTGGGTGCTTCAAGCGGAGCAGTTAGGGACAGGTCATGCGGTTGATCAAGCGTCTCCGAAGTTTGAAGACGATGAAAAAGTACTGGTGCTTTACGGTGATGTTCCACTGATTTCAGCTGAAACGATTGAAAACCTATTAGATGCACAGCCAACAGGCGGTATTGCACTACTAACAGTGATTCTAGATAACCCGACAGGCTACGGTCGTATTATCCGTAAGAATGGTCCTGTTGTGGCGATCGTTGAGCAAAAAGATGCAACAGAAGAACAAAAACAAATTAAAGAGATCAACACTGGCGTGATGGTTGCGACTGGTGGGGATCTTAAGCGTTGGTTGTCTGGCTTAAACAACAACAACGCACAAGGCGAATACTACCTAACTGACGTTATTGCAGCTGCACACGATGAAGGTCGTGCCGTTGAGGCAGTACACCCAGTCAATGCCATTGAGGTGGAAGGGGTCAATGACCGCGCACAGCTTGCTCGTCTAGAGCGTGCTTTCCAGTCAATGCAAGCTCAGAAGCTACTAGAGCAAGGTGTCATGCTACGCGATCCAGCACGCTTTGATTTGCGTGGTGAGTTACAGTGCGGTATGGACTGTGAAATCGACGTGAATGTTATCGTCGAAGGTAAAGTTTCACTGGGTGATAACGTGGTTATCGGTGCGGGTTGTGTACTGAAAGATTGTGAAATCGACGACAACACCATCGTTCGCCCTTACAGTGTGATTGAAGGTGCAACGGTTGGTGAAGAATGTACGGTTGGTCCATTTACTCGCCTTCGTCCTGGTGCTGAAATGCGTAACGATTCCCATGTGGGTAACTTCGTTGAAGTGAAAAATGCGCGCATCGGAGAAGGTTCAAAAGCGAACCACCTAACTTACTTAGGTGATGCAGAGATCGGTCAACGTACTAACATCGGTGCAGGTACTATCACTTGTAACTACGATGGTGCGAACAAGTTTAAAACCATCATCGGTAATGATGTTTTTGTTGGTTCTGATAGCCAGCTGGTGGCGCCTGTCACTATCGCTGATGGCGCAACCATCGGTGCTGGCACGACACTAACAAAAGATGTTGAAGAAGGTGAGTTAGTAATTACTCGCGTCAAAGAGCGCAAAATTATTGGCTGGCAGCGTCCTGTAAAACAGAAATAAGCATTACCTACACTCTGTCTCTATATTGTCAAAGCCGCTCAACAAGAGCGGCTTTGTTGTTTCTAGCTAAGGCTTCATCGCTAGTAGCTAGGAATGGCAATACGGTTTTCGAGCCAACGAACGGCTTGAGATACAAATAGGATGAGCAACAAGTACTCCAAAACGAGGAAGGTATAAATCTCTAAGGGTAAGTACTCATTCACCACCAGCTCATTAGCACGGCGAGTGAGATCGCTTAAACCAATCACGCTGACTAAAGAACTCATCTTGAGAATGTAGACAAATTGATTACCCAGTGGTGGGAGAATTTGCCGAAACGCTTGGGGAAGAATTACCAAGCGCATCTTTTGCCAATAGCTTAAGCCCAAAGACTCAGCTGCTTCATGCTGGCCACGGCTGATAGCTTGTATCCCACCGCGAAACACTTCCGCCATAAACGCACTCTCAGCGATAGTCAGTGCAATAACACCCGCCCAAAAGTGATTGAGTGAGACATCCAATAGCGTAGGCATGCCGTAATACACCCAAAGTAGTAAGACTAAAACTGGCACTGAACGGATCACCTCGACATAAATACGGTTTATCCACTTCAGAGAGGCAGAGTCCGACAGAGCGGGTAACGCAACGATCAGACCCAAGCTCATCGCAAATAACATACTGAGGAGTGATACCTGAATGGTGTCATTAAACCCAGCGATTAAAAACTTTAGATTGGTGAGCCCTTGATCCGTCGAAGGGTCAAGTACATACCAGCCCCATTGATAATCTGAACAACCAGTGAGTAATAGCAGTGAAAACAGCCATAGAGTTCGAAACGTCACATTTACTCCCTGAATTAACTAAAAAACTTCCTTTGTTGCTGCTATGTTATCAGTAGAGCTCTAATAAAGGTTAATTATTAAACCGTATAAGGTCATTATTTTTAAGGGAATAAAAATGAGAAAGATTTTACTAGTGCTAGGAATGTGTTTGCTTGCTGCGACTCAAGTCGCTCACGCTGAAAGCCGTCTTCAATCCATTTTAGACAATGGCGTACTCCGAGTTGGAACGACGGGAGATTGGAATCCGATGACGATGAAAGACCCCGCGACAAACAGTTATCGTGGCTTCGATATCGATGTAACAACAGAACTTGCTAAAGATCTCGGTGTAAAAGTGGAGTATGTGCCCACGGATTGGAAGACGCTAGTTAATGGCATTACCGCCAACAAATACGATATTACTGGCAGCGCATCTCTGAACATGTCTCGCGCGAAAGTAGCTGGATATAGCCAGCCATATTTCTACCTTTCCTTTGTACCTGTGGTGCAAAAGAAAGATCTCGCCAAATTCTCTGATTGGGCGGATTTTAATAAACCAGAAGTAAAAGTCGCGGCGACGTTAGGTACGGTACAAGAAAAAATGGTGAAAGAGTTCTTCCCGTCTGCTCAGCATATTGTTATTGAAGCGCCAGCGCGCGACTTCCAAGAACTACTAGCTCGCAGGGCCGATGTATCGGTGACGTCCAATGTGGAAGCAGCGACGTTGGTGGATAAGTTTAAACAGTTGGCGATAGTGCCAGTGACCGCACCGCGTAAACCAACCCCAATTGCTATGTTGTTGCCGCAAGACGATCAAGTATGGATTAATTACATCAATCACTGGGTAGAGTTGAAAAAGACTCAAGGCTTTTTTAAGCAGACTGCCAAGAAATGGGGGTTGAAAAGCTTATAAACAGAAAGAGCCGCATTGCGCGGCTCTTTTTATTATCTGAACGATTAAAGTTCGTCTTCACTCACGACTCGGGCGTTGTCAGGAGTCGTAAAGTGCTTGGATAATTCGCGATTCGACAGAATGTATCCCATCCACAGCCCACCCATACAGATGATGATTGCGATGCCAGTAACCATCTGAGCTTGGCTTGCCATTGCGGCTACCAATGCACTTGAGAAGCTACTTACACAGATTTGCAGGCTGTTTTGCAGACCTGCTGCTGTTGCAGGGCTCTGTTGTGCGCTGGCCAGTGCACGGTTTACCACGATTGGGTACAGCGCGCCGTTAGCAACGGCAATCAAACAGAATGGCGCAAGAATAGGCCAAATCGATGACAGATCCCACTGTGAAGCAATGAAAATCATTAATGCCGCGACACTAAATAGGCCAATCAGTTGGCGCAGAACCTTTTCATCACCAAATTTTCGAACGCCTACTTTACCTAAGTAGCCACCAGCCATAAACGCGATGGTTTGTGGGATAAAGCTCAAACCAATATCTTTTGCTTCGTAGCCCAGTTGCGCCATGATTTCTGGCATCCCAGTTAGGTAAGCAAAGAATGCAGCTGAAGCCGTCGCAAACATAAACACGTTGCCAAGGTATTTTTTAGAACTCAGCAGCGCTTTGATGTCGGCAGACATACTGGTTTGTTTGATTTCTGCTTTCTCGTCTTTTTGTGCCATGGTCGCAAAGACCAAAAAGACACCAACCAGTGTTAGCGTAATAAAGATACTGTGCCAGCCGAAGTTATCTGCCAACACAACCCCTAATTGAGGTGCTAGTGCTGGTGATAGCGCGACGAGTGGCATGATTGTCGCAAAAATTTGTTGGCTACTGCTTGAGTAGCGTTTAATGACCATAGCCTGCCAGATCACGGCTGGTGCACACACACCGATAGCTTGGATAAAGCGCAGTGTGAGTAGTTGCCATACTTGATCACAGAAAGCCAAACCGAATGACGCGATAGTAAATAGCACCAACCCGGCTGCGAGTGTATTACGATGGCCAAATTTATCGGATGCCAATCCCCACATTAGCTGGCCAATCGCCATACCAACGAGGAATACCGTTAAAGAGAGCGCAATTTGCTCAGGGCCTGTTGCAAAGTCGATTTCCATCGCTTTGAATGCTGGCAGATACATATCGGTAGCAACGAAGCCAAGCATCGATAATGCTGCCAGATAAATGAGCTGTAGTTTTGAGATTTTCATGATTCAACCAGTCAAATTATTTAATCATTTTTTAATCAACATCAGTTGGCGCCAACCCTGATTTATTTACCTTATTATTCTATTTTTCGATTTTGAGAAAATAAAACGCTAAAATTGTTGGTTATCAATCAAATTTTTTGAAAGGTTAAATCATGTTCTCTAAAGCGTCTTTGGAAATGCTGGATACGGTTGCCCGTTTAGGCAGTTTCACCGCTGCGGCTGAGGTATTGCATAAAGTCCCCTCAGCCATCAGCTATGGAGTAAGGCAGGTCGAGCAAGATTTAGATGTGGTGCTGTTTCGACGTTTACCAAGGAAAGTCGAGCTAACTCCAGCGGGTGAACTTTTTATGGCCGAGGCGCGCTCTTTGCTGCGTCAAATGGAAGAGGTGAAAGCACAAACGCGGCGAGCGGCTCAAGGATGGAAAAGCACGTTAAAGCTGACCTTAGATAACGTGGTGAAGTTAGAAAAACTCAAACCTTTGGTGGAAGATTTCTATCGCGAGTTTGAATTTGCTGAATTGCAGATCAATATGGAGGTCTTCAATGGTTCTTGGGAAGCCATAGCACAAGGTCGAGCTGACATTGTCGTTGGCGCGACATCTGCGGTTCCCGTTGGGGGAGATTTTGAAGTCAAAGATATGGGCGTATTAGATTGGGCATTTGTAATGTCACCCGCTCATCCTTGCGTTCGACAACAAGTGCTTACTGAAGAGTTTGTGAGTCAATTTCCGGCGATCTGTCTTGATGATACTTCGAACGTGCTGCCAAAACGCCATACTGGCCATTATCCGCAACAGCGCCGATTATTATTGCCCAATTGGTATAGTGCGATTGAATGTTTAAAAAATGGGGTGGGCGTGGGTTACATGCCACGTCATATTGCAACACCCTTAATCAATGATGGTGTGCTGGTGGAGAAGGTCATGCCGGATGATAAACCGCTCAGTCACTGCTGCTTAGTATGGCGCAAAGATGATAATCATAAATTGATCCAGTGGATGGTGGACTATCTTGGGTCGCCTAATCAGCTACATAAAGATTGGTTACAGTCATAAAAACACCTCGCATTAGCGAGGTGTTTTCATTGATATGTTTGAAATGTGGCGTTTTATGACAAGAAAAACTTATACGATGGGTTGTCTGTCTCGTCTTTGCATTGATAGCCAAGTTCACGTAAATGTGCAGAAAACTGAGCTAAATCGCTTTCATCTAACTCGAAACCACATAAAACACGTCCGTAGTCAGCGCCGTGGTTACGGTAGTTGAACAAGCTGATATTCCAATGAGTACCGAGTGTGCTTAAGAACTTGAGTAGCGCTCCCGGATATTCTGGGAATTCAAAGCTGTAGAGGCGCTCTTTAAGCGGCTTAGACGGCTTACCACCAACCATGTAGCGCACGTGCAGCTTCGCCATTTCATCATCAGACAAATCAACCACTGGGTAGCCACCATCACGTAAGTCGTGAATGATATGTTCTAGCTCTTCCTGACCGCCTTGCAAACGCACACCGACAAAGATATTTGCCAATGCGTCATCGTTGTAGCGGTAGTTAAACTCCGTTACGGCGCGGCCGCCAATGAGGTTACAGAACTCAAAGAAGGCACCTTGACGCTCAGGAATGGTGACGGCAAGCAAACCTTCACGTTTCTCACCAAGCTCGCAACGCTCAGAAACATAACGTAGACCGTGGAAGTTGGTGTTTGCGCCAGACAATACCGTACCTAAGTTTTTGTCTTTCAGCTTGTTCTGTTCAGCAAACTTCTTCAGCCCCGCCAGAGCAAGTGCGCCCGAAGGTTCAGCAATGGCGCGAGTGTCTTCAAAGATGTCTTTTACTGCTGCGCAGATTTCATCGCTAGAGACGGCAATATGGCCATCAATGTACTTTTGGCATAGACGAAACGTCTCTTCACCAATGCGTTTTACTGCAACGCCATCGGCAAACATGCTGACCTGGTCTAATACTACTGGTTCACCTGCATCCAATGCCGCTTTGAGGCATGAAGAATCTTCTGGCTCGACCGCAATCACTTTGATTTCTGGCATTAGCTGCTTCACGAGTACCGCAACACCGGCAGCCAAACCGCCACCACCGACAGGGACGAAGATGTAATCAAGGTGACCATTTTGCTGCAGCATTTCCATGCCTATGGTGCCTTGACCTGCAATCACCAGTGGGTGATCGAAAGGAGGGACAAATGTGTACCCATGCAGATCAGAAAGGCGTTCCGCTTCCGCTTTTGCCTCATCAAAGTTGCTGCCGTGCAGCACTACATTGCCACCGAAGCCACGTACCGCATCGACTTTGATGTCTGGTGTGGTTTTGGGCATCACGATGGTGGTCTTGATGCCTAGCTTAGTACCAGAGAGCGCCATGCCTTGAGCGTGGTTACCTGCCGATGCTGCAATGACACCAGCGGCTTTTTGTGCTTCAGATAAACTCGCCACCATGTTGTATGCACCGCGCAATTTGAACGAGTGTACGGGTTGGCGATCTTCACGCTTGATCTGCACATTATTCCCGATACGTGCAGATAAACGAGGCATTTCTTGCAGTGGCGTCACTGTTGCTACTTCATAAACAGGTGCGCGAAGGATTTGGCGCAGATAATCTGCGCCAGTTTGGTTCACTTGTTTTTCGGGTTGAGCTTCCATCATTGCTAGCCCTCTAGCTTCGACTTGTCTCGTACTGCACCCTTGTCAGCACTGGTTGCCATACTCGCGTACGCTTTGAGTGCAAATGAAACGTCACGTTGGCGGTCAACTGGTTTCCAGCCTAGTTCGTCTTGTTTTGCACGGCGCTCAGCAAGTTCTTGTTCAGACACTTGAAGTGAAATTGAACGGTTTGGAATATCAATCGCAATAATGTCGCCTTGCTTCACCAAGCCAATCGCACCGCCGTTTGCTGCTTCAGGAGAGGCGTGGCCGATAGACAGGCCAGATGTACCGCCAGAGAAACGGCCGTCAGTCAGAAGTGCACACTCTTTGCCAAGGCCCATTGATTTTAGGTAAGTGGTTGGGTACAGCATTTCTTGCATGCCCGGGCCACCTTTAGGACCTTCGTAGCGGATAATTACTACGTCGCCAGCTTTTACTTTGCCACCCAAGATACCTTCTACGGCGTCTTCTTGGCTTTCGAAAACTACGGCTGGGCCAGTGAATTTATGAATGCTCTCATCCACACCAGCAGTCTTAACGATACAACCATCTAATGCGATGTTGCCTGATAGAACGGCTAGGCCACCTTCTTGGCTAAAGGCATGATCAATAGTACGAATACAACCTTCCGCACGGTCGTCATCAAGGCGATCCCAGCGGCAATCTTGTGAGAACGCTTGAGTAGTACGAATACCCGCGGGACCTGCGCGGTAGAACTTAAGTACTTCTTCGTCTTCAGTTTGGATGATGTCGTATTTTGCGAGCTGCTCTTTCATCGAAAGGCCAAGCACGGTGCGCGCATCATTGTGTAGAAGACCTGCACGATCTAACTCACCAAGAATTGCCATGACGCCACCAGCGCGGTGTACGTCTTCCATGTGATATTTCTGGGTAGATGGTGCCACTTTACATAGGTGTGGTACTTGGCGTGATAGGCGATCGATATCTTCCATATCGAAATCCACTTCACCTTCTTGCGCTGCAGCCAACAGGTGCAAAATGGTGTTGGTTGAGCCACCCATTGCAATATCCAGTGCCATCGCATTTTCGAACGCATCAAACGTAGCGATGTTGCGTGGCAGTGCTGATTCGTCATCTTGCTCGTAGTAACGACGAGTCAGTTCAACGATGCGACGACCTGCATTAAGGAACAGTTGTTCACGGTCAGCGTGCGTTGCCAGCATAGAACCGTTACCTGGTTGAGAAAGACCCAGTGCTTCCGTTAGACAGTTCATTGAGTTTGCAGTGAACATTCCTGAACACGATCCACACGTTGGACATGCGCTGCGTTCGATCTGCTCGCTTTGCTCATCAGACACTTTTGGATCCGCGCCTTGGATCATCGCATCTACAAGGTCTAGTTTGATGATCTGATCAGAAAGCTTGGTTTTACCCGCTTCCATTGGACCACCAGAAACAAAGATAACCGGGATGTTGAGACGCATAGATGCCATCAACATTCCCGGAGTGATTTTGTCACAGTTAGAGATACATACCATGGCATCGGCACAGTGCGCGTTGACCATGTACTCCACAGAGTCTGCGATCAGTTCGCGTGAAGGCAGTGAGTACAGCATGCCGCCGTGACCCATTGCGATACCATCATCAACCGCGATGGTGTTGAATTCTTTCGCAATACCGCCAGCTTTTTCGATTTCGCGTGCTACAAGCTGACCCATGTCTTTCAGGTGTACGTGACCCGGAACAAATTGAGTAAACGAGTTTACAACGGCGATGATTGGTTTACCGAAGTCTTCTTCTTTCACGCCCGTTGCACGCCACAGCGCGCGTGCCCCCGCCATGTTACGACCATGTGTGGTGGTAGCTGATCTATATTTTGGCATTTCTTAAATCCTTCTTACTTCTGTTCTGGGTACACATAGTCTAACCAGCCCCACTTATCTTCCGTGGTGCCGTCAAATAGGCCAAAGTAGGCTGCTTGTAGTTCTTTAGTGATTGGGCCGCGTTTACCTGTGCCTACTTCAATTTTGTCGATGGTTGCCACTGGTACAATCTCAGCCGCAGTACCTGTCATGAAGACTTCATCGGCAAGGTAAAGGGCTTCACGAGCAATGTTCGCCTCACGTACTTTGTAGCCTTTATCGCGTGCAATTGTCATGATCGAGTCACGAGTGATGCCCGGTAGAATCGCGCTAGTTGCTGGTGGTGTGGTGATTACGCCATCTTTGATAACGAAGATGTTTTCACCAGCCCCTTCCGATAGGTAACCATCTACGCTTAGCGCAATACCTTCGTCGTAACCGTGACGACGCGCTTCACCACCAACCAGTAGTGAAGATAGGTAGTTACCGCCTGCTTTAGCCGCAGTTGGGATGGTGTTTGGCGCAGCGCGGTTCCAGCTTGAAATCATCGCATCGACACCTTTTTCTAGCGCTTCTTCGCCTAAGTAAGAGCCCCAAGGAAATGCTGCAATGATTAGATCCATCTCAGTGCCAACTGGTGGACATACGCCTAAGCCAACATTACCGACAAAACCCAATGGACGAATGTAAGCGCTGTCGAGTTTGTTTTGGCGCAGTGTTTCGCGGGTCGCTTCCATGATTTCTTCTACAGAGAAAGGGATCGGAAAGCGGTAAATCTTGGCAGAATCTTTTAGACGTTGTGCATGCTCACGGTGACGGAAGACAATTGGGCCTTTTGGTGTGTTGTAACAGCGCACGCCTTCAAACACGGATGTACCATAGTGCATTGCGTGAGTCAGAACGTGAACGTTCGCCTCTGCCCATGGAACCATCTCACCATTAAACCAAATGAAATCTGCAGTTTTCGTTGCCATTTGTTGCCTTCCTTATGCACTTACGTGTTGTTGTAAGTTGTGATTTGGCAGTTCATCGTTGCGGATTTTTAGCACCTCAACCTTACGAACGTCCCACAACTTCTCTATTTGATTGATCAAAAACGAGATTGGTCGATCGCTGTCGACGATGATCTCGACGCTGGCTACTTTGCTTTCGTGGTTTTGCGTAGCAGCGACTTGTTTGATCACGAAGCCTCGGTGACGAATCACACGTAGAACGCGCTCCAACAGTACCGGTTTGTCATCGGCTTTGATGTCGAGTAAATATCTGTCCATGCGATTGTCTCCTATGTATTTTCCAACATATCACTGTTTGATGCGCCAGGTGGCACCAATGGCCACACGTTTTCTTCTTCATCAATCAAAACGTGAAGCATGTAAGAAGTTTCACTCGCTAGCATCTCTTTGAGAGCAGGTTCGACTTCTTCTTTCTTGGTGATGGTTTTGCCCGGGATATCGAACGCTTTTGCTAACATCACGAAATCTGGGTTGTCATCAAGAATGGTTTCACTGTGGCGACCGTCAAAGAATAATGACTGCCATTGGCGAACCATGCCAAGACGTTGGTTATTAAGAAGGACAATCTTCACTGGAATCTGACGACGCTTCAGCGTGCCCAATTCCTGAACGTTCATCATAAATGAACCGTCACCTGTAATAAGGATAGACTGATCATCAGGACGTGCGACTGCAGCACCCATCGCCGCTGGCAAGCCAAAGCCCATGGTGCCAAGGCCAGCAGAAGTGATAAAATTTTGTGGTTCGCGTGGCTGGATATGTTGCGCTGCCCACATCTGGTGCTGACCGACGTCGGTCGAGACAATTGAGCTATCTGGCATCATGTCAGACAGCTGTTTAAGCAATAGCGGTGCGTAGATTAACTCGCCTGGGTGGTCGTAACGCCACTTAAAGCCGCTGCGCAGACTTTCACTGTGATGAACCCACGGTGAAATATCTTGAGTCAGCTCTAGCTGAGGAAGAATGGTGTTGATGTCGCCACGTAATGGTGCGTTGGCGTGGCGCAGTTTATGAATCTCCGCAGCATCAATGTCGATGTGAATCACTTTCGCATTTGGTGCAAACGTGTCGAGCTTACCCGTCACACGGTCATCAAAACGCGCGCCAACCACAATCAATAGATCGGCTTCTTGAACCACTAGGTTGGCGGCTTTGGTGCCGTGCATACCCAACATACCAAGATAGTGAGGATCATGGCGTTCAATGGTACCGAGACCTTTTAATGTGCTAACTGCAGGCATTGGGTTTAAGCGAAGAAATTCGCGTACTGCATCGGTTGCTTTCGCAAGTTGCACGCCACCACCAACATACAACACTGGTCGAGTTGATGCTGCCAGCACATCTTGCGCACGTTTGATATCTTCAGCGCTGACATCTTCGATTGCTGGTGCTATGTATGGAGGAAGAAGGTCTGTGGGTGCTTGAGCGAGTTGAACGTCTTTGGCGATATCGACAATGACAGGACCCGGACGACCGGTTTTTGCGACCTCAAAGGCTTCGGCAAGTGTCGGAGCTAGATCTTCAATTTCGGTCACGAGATAGCTGTGCTTAGTACAGGCTAGGGACATTCCGATCACATCCATTTCTTGGAATGCATCGGTACCGATATGAGAGCTAGCTACCTGGCCTGTGATGGCAACTAGAGGTACGGAGTCAAGGAAAGCGTCGGCAAGGCCGGTAACAAGGTTAGTGGCTCCTGGGCCGGAAGTTGCCATGCACACAGCAACGTCTTGAGTGGAACGAGCCATCCCGATAGCTGCCATAGCGGCCCCTTGCTCGTGACGGCATAGGATGTGTTCCACCCCACCGTCATACAAAGCATCATAGATTGGCATGATGGCCCCGCCGGGGTAGCCAAAAACGGTTTCGATGCCTTGCTGTCTTAAAGCGGCTACGACAAGTTGTGCACCAGTCATCGTAAACCTCCTTTGCTACGTTGTGGCTCGTAGCGATTGCCATATTTATTGCACTTCATGTGCACTCCCATTCTTCCCGTTAAACTGTCCGAGGGTTAGACAGATGACAACTTGTAGTTGTAAAAAAACCCCCGGACTTTTCAGTGCGGGGGTTTTTTGTAATTTGTGGTTACCTTTCGCCCACAATACCCCGCGCGGTGCCAATAATGACCACGATAATCAGGGCTAGCAGTGCGTTGATATGAGCGAAAAGGTTCATCTGTCTGTCGTTCTTTTTTCGTTAAAAATGTTGTGTAATGTTCTACGAAATTGTTTGCGTCATTAGTGGTATCACACAATTCCGCTGCATGACAAGCAAAAAGTCATTCTTTTTTCACATTAACTCTCAATTGGGACGCGGTATATAACATAACCAACTAGATAAAACATTTGTTTACAGAGTGTTCAAAAAAATTGAGGAACGTATGGGGCTGGCAATCATTCATAGTCGAGCAAGCGTCGGGGTGCAAGCGCCATCGGTTAGTGTAGAAGTTCATATCAGCAACGGCATGCCAGGGTTTACCTTAGTAGGCTTGCCAGAGACAACGGTAAAAGAGTCCAAAGATCGCGTACGCAGTGCGATCATTAATTCTAACTTTCAATTTCCTGCTAAGCGGATCACCGTGAACTTGGCTCCGGCAGATCTACCCAAGGAGGGAGGACGTTTTGATCTTCCTATTGCATTGGGAATTTTGGCCGCTTCGGAGCAAATCGCGACAGATAAGCTCAAAAACTACGAATTTGTTGGTGAGTTAGCACTATCTGGTGGTCTGAGGCCTGTAAAAGGTGTGCTGCCTGCTGCGCTGGAAGCTAGTAAGATTCAACGCCATTTGGTCGTCCCACATGTGAATGGCGATCAGGCGGCGCTGGTGGGGAAGGAACAACATAAATCGGCCCAATCATTACTGGAAGTATGTGCCGAGCTTTGTGGTCAACATCGACTGAATCTTTTTCAAACGCCTAAGCGAAAAACCATCGAAAAACATGGTCGAGACTTACAAGATATTATTGGCCAACAACAAGGTAAGCGAGCACTGGAGATTGCTGCCGCTGGAAACCACAACTTACTTTTCCTTGGCCCGCCAGGTACTGGAAAAACGATGTTGGCTTCGCGTTTGTGTGACTTATTACCGGAAATGAGTGACGAAGAAGCAATGGAAACCGCTTCGGTGGCATCGTTGACTCAGAGTGAAATTAATGAGCATAACTGGAAGTCGCGTCCGTTTCGTTCTCCGCATCATTCAAGTTCAATGGCGGCATTAGTCGGCGGTGGCTCGGTACCCAGACCAGGGGAGATCTCTTTAGCCCACAACGGGTTATTGTTTCTCGATGAAACTCAGAAAATCTCAATGATTGAAACATATCAATTATTTATTAACTTATTGAACTATATGAATTTTATGATTAAAAAAATCCATTTTTTACATTGATAATAATCATTCTGACAACTAGGTTGAATATTAGTTGTCAATTTACGGGTCTTGATTGTGAATCTAAAAACACTAAATGAGCTTTCTTTATTAAATACCGCACTGTCAGTCGAATACTCTAACTACCTAACATCTGCTGCTAAATCCTCAGTCACAAAAAAGGTATTACAGGCATCATTGAATATTTATGCGGCTTATTGCTACTTGATTGAACAAGGTAACTACACAGCATTTGAAATATTGAATGACTCAAACCAACTCAATGCGCACTTCCAGTCGTTCATTGGTTTCATTTATGACTGCGATGGCATCACTACCAAGCGTAAATATAATCTATGTTGTGAACTCAGAAATCTTTTCCGCCATATTGCACAGGATAAACAATTAACTCTGGATGAAGTGCAGTTGTCGATGGTCAAAATTACAGAGGGCGCTTCGAACTGCCTAGCACAATTTCGACAGCTTAAGATAGATAAAACAAAAGCTAATTACTTAAATGGCTGGCAGGTGGTATCAAAAGAAGGCAAAAGTTTTGAGGTTCATCTTGATACCCTTTATGTGAATTTTGGCGAAGCGTTTACAAATAAGGTTCATCTTGCTCTAAACAACTATGCTCATACACAAAAATCAACATCTTTAACTCATGCATTAAAAATACTCAAAAAGCTTTTTATCGGTATGTCCACTGTTTATAACAAAAGGGACGGACTAACAATAGAAGCCCTCCTGAGCCGCAATCATGTACAGTACTTTTTCCACAAGGTGTTTAAAGTGTTATTTGTGCGCTCCCAAGCAGCCCTGCATTGCCCAAAGACTTTTCATGTTCATTGGCGAGATATAATTAACTATTATACAGCGTGTTTTATTGACACTGGTGTTTTCGCTAAACCTCACAAACCATTCATCGTGCCAAATTGGAAAGACCCGAAAGGTGCCGCGCCCACATTTTCGATTGGTGGCGGTGCAACGGAGAGGGAAAGCAATCGTTGGTTTGCCGACATTCCACTCAAAATTAAAGATGAAGAGGCTGTTTCAATCATTCAGCAACGTGTAGAGCGGGATATGGCGCACATCAGGCATGTATGTCTCGTAAAGTTTCAGGAGCTACTAGAGCGAGAAGAAAGAAATAAAGCATTCCTTAAATCAGGTCTGGTTAAGCCACTGAGTAGCAATAAAGGCAACCTTCAATATCGGAACTTTATCGGTGCAGATAAGCTAGATAACACGGTAGCAACCTTTTATGCACACGGCATAGCTGTGAAAGGCCATAATTATCTACATTTTTTGGGGTTTCACGGTAATGCTAGCCAACTTCACACTGAGTTGAACTTGCCCTCTAAGTCAACACTAAGTGCTCTTTTAACACTACTTGTGATGGAGCACCCCAAAATAACACCATTTTGGCTACAAAGGTGGGAGCTATTTGATGCCAATGGCAATGTGGTGGGCTACAAGCAGGTTGGTAATCAGTATATCGCAGTGAGCTATAAATCACGCAAAGGTTCTACCAATGCACAGCAAGAGGTGGTGCTCAATGAGTTTTCTAAATCTATTGTTGAGCTCTTAATACAACATACGCAAATAGCGCGTGAATATCTAAAAAAGAACGGAAATATCAATTGGCGAAAGATGATTTTGACCGCAACCGTTTCCAGCGTGGTATGCCCAAGCATCCTTAATTCCACCCTTTTATCGGCAACTGATTTTTATGATTGGCTTCAAGATATTTCGCTCTTTGATAAGAGCAGCGATATCACCCTAGAGGATGCACAAGCCATTTCTGATATACATTCATTGCGCTCGATTAGGCGGCACCGAGGTCTCCAAATTTATTTAGAAACTCGTTCAATGGATGCGGTTGCCGAGGCGCTAGGTCATGAAAAGAAAGATGCCAATTTACTGACCTCTTATCTTCCTAAGCCACTGATGGACTTCTTTAATGACCGCTGGGTGCGGCAGTTCCAGAACGCCATTTTACTTGAAGCCATGAAAGACTCGGTGTACCGCCTTGATGCCGTTAACATGAGTGCTGAAGACATTGAGGAATTCCTAAGCAATCACGGTATCAGTAATATCCCAGAGCATTTCGACCACGGTTTTAATCAGCAGACCGAAACTGACAATGAACCCCCTGAATCTATAGCGTTCAACCAGTTGACTTACACTATTTCCACCTCTCTTTTGCAGTTGTTAATGGCGATACGCCTTATTATTGAGAGTGAAGCTGTTGTGGATGGCTGTACTTTTTTAGAGGTTGTTTCCCACTGGTATCAGTCGGCGGTATTTGTCTTGGATAGCCTAACCTCAGGCAAGCATGACGGTGATAAGGAATTAATGGAAATGCTTGAAATTGCGACTAATAGCAAACTGGATACTGACTTAATTAAAGGAGCGTTGCTATGTTAAGTGTCGCTATCGACAATACCTCCATTGCCAGCCTCATTGAAGACATCGTGCTAGACCGCTCGCTGCTCAATGGTATAAGTGGAGAAACGCTTAATCAAATTGCAGATTTCGCATCTGTTAATAATGATTATCGAGTATTAGATATTCTCGTTAATATCCACACAGGTATCTACGACTACGATGAAAGGCAACCCGAATGGTTAGAGTGCAACTTTGACGCAGACAAATGGGTGCTAATATTCGGTAAAAAACCAAAAACAATTCATTGGGATAGCGTGTATCTGGATGACGGAAGGAAGCTCACAGACCCCAAGCATGAAAGGCTATTAAACAGTTTCAAATACTGGATCACAGCGGCAGATAACCCACTGGATAATGGGGGAAAGATTATCAGCCCAACAACGGCTTATCATAAAGTTACCAAAATTATCGCCCTCATCAATGCTATCTTGCTGCATTCGAAGAAATTGAAGCTTGCAAAATACCACCTGAAAAATGTGAATGATGACTTTTGGTTGAACATCCTGATGAAGTTCGCTGAACACGGAAGTTTTTATGGGGTGTACGAGTTTGATAAACGCACCAAAGCATTACTGGACAATGTTTGCCAGAGTATTTCAGATACAGATGCTCAAGGCTTTAGAGAAAAATACCCCTACATTGCGCGAGATATTGCCCAAGGTGAGGTTTTTTTATCTCTAGAGGCAAGAGACAAAGCGTGCGCAGGGCTGTTTGAGCAAGGTTATTATCAAAGAGGGGAAGGTATTTGTTACAACGGCAATGGCGCAGTATTAAACAAGTTTTTATTTAATCGCAAGATGCTTTACCACGGCATTAATGCTCCCAACTATCCCGAACTGCGCTTGAAAGAGCCAAATCGAGACTCAGAATATCGTGCGGTTGAGAATCAGGATACCTCAACAGGTACGAATCAACAGACCATATCACAATACATTGACGCCATTCGCTTGATTCACACCAACCTTGAGCGTGAAGATGCCGTAAGTCCTGTAATCCTATCTGAGCGTGTCAGTGCGGGTAGCATTGGTGAGTTAGTTGACCTAAAAAAGGCGGGGCGAACCCGTACCTTGCCGCCTAAGTTTGTGTTTAACTTAATTCGTCAATGCTATGAGTTTGCCAAAGAGCATCTACCGACTGATAAAGGTGCTGTTACCTTATTAGACGAAACGTTAACTCTGCTGTCTAAAGCAAGAAGCAAATCTGCTGCAAGAAACTCCAATGCACTCCGTCTCGATCAAAAAAGCCCTGCTTGGAATGAAGTATTACATCGAAAGATGTCTATTTCGGAGCGAGGTTACTGGTTTCAAGTGGAAGCCATCAATTGCCTGAGCAGTGAGTACCTAAGAAAAGGAATAAAACAGGTTCAAGGCTTTGCAGAAAGTGTGGAAAAGCGTCACGAAAGAATCCGAGCCAACGAGAGTTTGTTTGAGCTGTTCTTGGTACTGCAAGGCGCTATACAGGTTTTGGTGGGAGCCATCATGGCACGGCGACAAGATGAGTTAGTCAAACTGAAGTCACATGGCAACCTATCTCCTAATGTAGACCCTTTTTCAGACGAAGGGGCAAAGACAGAGTACAGTTTGATATTCAGGGTAAAGAAGACAGGTTCAAAAGGTGTAAATGCGACCATAGAAAGACCAATCCCCTTATCTATCGCTAAGTTCATCTGGCAGCTTGAGCAATTTAACATTAAAGTTAATGAGTTAAATTTAGCCAGAGGAAAGCTGTCGCTGTTTAATCGTTTAGACTCACATCGTTGCCAGCTAAGTCAGGTGCAGAGCTTTACCTACAATGCACACCTCGATGCTTTGTGTGATTACGTCGAAACGGACTTGGTGCAGTATGACAACGGTGAATACCGCCGAAATTATGTTCGTCAGCACCAATTAAGGCGCTTCTTTGCGATGGCATTCTTCTGGTCTAAAGGGTTCGATGGTATGGATGCCCTGCGCTGGATGCTCGGACATTCTGATATGGAGCATCTCTATAATTATATCTCAGAATCAGAGACAGGGGCCGTGCTTAATGGGGCAAAAGCCAGCGTAATTGTTCGTGGTGTTGTCGATCCCACCTCTGAGCTTGCCAAGCTCGACGGAATAGAAGAGGTTCGCAAAATCATTGCAGAGCGGCTGACTGGTGATAGCTCAACACCTATTACTATAGAGTCAGTGAGTGAGGCGGCAGAAGACTATGATGATGAGTCTTACCTAACCATTCCGCACATTAGCCAAATTCAAAAAGAGCAGGACATTGAAACAGAGGTTATTCACCTTCTGGACGAGGGTCGAATCACACTGGAGCCAGAGTTTTTTACCATAGATAATAGTGATGGTAATGCCACTCAAACCTTTAATCTTATTTTAAAAATCAAAGACCTTGATTAAGGATTAGGCTAATGAAAGTTTTAGAGAAAAACCAAACCAAGGTACTTGAAACAGAAAAGCTGTTGAGAGAAATAATCACATCTCCCGCTGAGTTTAAAGATGATGAGGAGCTGATGAAGGCTCTCAAATCACAATCTGGCATCGCTAAATATCAGAATCAAGAGCGGAATATCACTTCGTGTTCACTAAACACTGTCAAAAGTATCTCGGAAGCACTTCTAGAGAGAGGTTTCTTATCCTTAGATGAGCTTCGTATTAATACAAAATTGGCGATAGAGGCCGCACATCACGATGAGAAAGTTTCTAAAGGTAACAAGCAAACCGTCGTAGGTTTAAAGCATAAAGTTGCAGAGCTAGAGTCTGAGTTGGATGCAGCGCAGCGCAGCAATTCTTTACTGACCGTTATGGTCTCTGAGTTGCGTTCTAGGCTAAAGCAGCTAGCGCAGCATGAGGGCACAGTAGAAGAGCGACAGGAGCTTTACCGAGAGCATAATCGTAAGATTGAAGCACAGATGAATTATACATTGAATGGAGAAATTTGATGGCGGTTCGTAAGCTTAAAGGCTTTGAACAATGGAGCCATCTTGGGTTTGATGGCAAGCTTATCTTTCGTAAGCCTATAGACATCCCTTTCGTTACTTACAGTAATCATGTGCCTTGCTATGAAGCAAATGCCTACATTCATAAGTTGATAGTAAGAAACTTAAAAAGCGACACGATTCGTGGGTATGCACACGATATTATTCACTTGGTGCACTTTATTGAAAAACAGCCACTATTGAGTCGATTTAGCCAGCTTACAGACGCAACTTTCACCCTTTTCATTCAATCACTACAAGCAGAGAGGACACCGCTCGGCGAGCTAAAACGCAGAAATAACTCGGTTATAAAGATTGCCCATACCTGCTTAGATTTCTTGCAGTTTGTCCAAGATTTTCATGATTTGAGTGCTTTTATTGGCAAGGATAAAAGTAACTCAATTCAAATACTTGAAAAACCTTATAAGCGCAAGCAAGAAGGTTATAAAGGTTTTATTGAAGGTGTCAAAGTCACCCATACAGCCGTGCCAACAAAAGATGAAATCAAGAAACGCCACCCTGTTTCGGAAGATGATGCCTTGCGTGTGTGGGAGTTTATAAAGAATCAGAAAAACAAAGATAAGCGCAGAAGGGACATGGCGCTATATACTGCAATGGAGCAACTAGGCGGTCGTGTTTCGGAGCTTCATTTGATTAAAATGAGCGATTATGAGGAAGCTAGACGCACAGGTATGCTTACCCTCACCACTCTAAAGCGCAGGGACGATAAAACAACTCGAAAGATTCCTGTTCCACACCTTTTATTATCAGTGATTGCCGATTACATCAAAGTTCGCAAGAAATCGATGAGGAAGAAAAAAGTCCAGCATGACTACCTCTTTATCAGCTTAACCACTGGTCAACCCTTATCTGCTGACTCATGGACAACGTACATGAACGCGTGGAAAAAAAAGCTTGGTATCGAAGGTGAATTACATCCACACCTGTGGAGACACGCATTTATTACAGATAAGCTTAAAGAGCTTATTCTTGCTGTTAAAGAAGTGAATGATAAAGATGATTTCCGAAAGCATTTACTTCATACACAAACATTTAAAATGCAGCTTCAGCAATGGACAGGTCACACAAACCTTAGCTCATTAGATACATATATTGACCTAGCGTTTGCTGATATTCATGGCTATACAGAGGTTTACAATGCAGTTTCGCTAAAGTCGAGTGTTGAACTTGCTAAACGTCAGATCGAGTTGTTAGAAGAACAGATCGCAAGGAAAGAGCTAACATCTACCGCAGCGCTCGTCGAGATCAAGATATTGTTAGAAGCCTTTCAGTCGGATATTGATAAAAGTATCATCCCATCGTGACAATAAAGCTTGTTACCGATCAGTCACGCAACACGTCTTTGGACAAAAACGTGCCAGTGAACTCGCAAAATTATTAAGTGATGGATTACTTTTATTATGGAAAATTTGCGTTGTAAGGTGTCCATGTAAGCCTCAGACTAAGCTGAATGTGACCACATCTTGTATAAACTAAACTTAACGCCTCCTAATTCTTTGGTATACAATCAGGTTAGTATGACTTGGGGGTAACATTATGTCTGGCTATCTAACTAAAATTAAAGCTAAAATTCCTTATTCTGACAAAGAAGTAGACATCAACGTCGATGGCAAAACTCTGATCTTAACTGGTGGAAATGGTTGCGGTAAGACCCAACTACTTAACTATCTTAACGAAAAACTACATGACCGCATAATAAAGAGAGACAACTCTGCGTTAGTACAACTAGAACAACAAAAAGTACGTTACGAAAAGATGATTGATCGTGATGGCCCTGCAAGCCAGAGTTATGATTCTTGGGTGCAACATTTACAAAAGACTGTTCAGAAAATAGACGAACTCAAGCAACCACCAATAACGTTATCTGATCTGGAAGGGTTTATTTTAAAACACAAAGATTTGAAAGCGGTCCTTCTTCATTTCGAAGCAGGGAGAAAGTCAGACATCTTGAAACCATCGTCAGTTACATCATTGAGTAGCCTTAAAGAAAAAGATCGATTATCTGTAACAAACCCACATCAAAAGAAAACTGCATCATCCCTCTTTGAAGAGTTCCTGGTTACAAGTATTGCCAATCAGGCATTTTCTGAATCCAAGAAAATTAACAATGACCCAGTAGAAGCAGAGCGCATTGATAAATGGTTTAAGAAACTAGAGGCTGATTTGCAGAACCTCTTTGAAGATGATGAACTTAGACTAGTTTTCCAATCGGACACATTCTCATTTGAGATACATCAGCCACACAAAGAACCCTACACATTTCAAAGCTTGTCATCTGGGTTTTCTTCAATCATGGCTGTGTATGCCGATTTAATTACCAAAATATCATTACGTTTAATAGATCCAGATGACCTAACGGGAATCGTTTTAATTGACGAAATAGACGCACACCTTCATGTATCAATACAGAAAAAAATCCTAGCTTTCCTTAAAAATGCATTTCCAAAAGTTCAGTTTATCTTGACTACACATTCACCGTTTGTAGTGTCATCTGTAGATGATGCTGTAATTTTCGACCTGTCTCAACTCAAGCAAGTCGAAGATCTTTCTATGTATTCTTATGAGGCTGTTCTGGAGGGCTTATTTGGTGTTCTTCCAGTTTCTAGTTTACTTCAACAGAATATTGAAGCATTAGCCAAGTTACTTGAAAAGCACCCTGTTGATGTTGAAGAGGTTCAGTCACTTTTAGAGAAACTGCCTGAAGATGAAGATTCGCTGGATTCTGAATCACTTTACTTTGTTAATTCCGCAAAGTTAGCAATCAATAAAGCGAAGAGGTAGTAGCATGTTCAATGTAGTTAGAAGTGAACCAGCTCCTGCATCATTAGCAGATGGGAAAAAGTATGACTCCGAAGATGTTTGGGAGGCCTTAAAAAAGGTATTTCACAAGAAATGCTATATCTGCGAAACATTTGAACCACAAGATATTAATGTAGAGCACTTTGTTCCACATGAGGGTGATGAAAAATTAAAGTATGACTGGGACAATTTATACTTTTCATGTGGTCGCTGTAACAATATCAAACTCGCTAAGTATGATGAGCTTTTAGATTGCTGTGATCCTACTATTGATGTTGTTCGTGCAATCAAGCACCTTCCTCCATCGACTCCATATGCGAAGAAACTTCATATTAAAGCGCAAGCCACTGATTACAAGACTGAATTAACTGCGGAGTTGTTAGATAAAGTATTCAACAGTGAGCACACTCCAAACAAAGCTGTTTCCTCGGCATTTCTAAGAAAAAAAGTCTTTGAACGATATAACCTACTACTATCGCAATTGAACAAATACTACAAGCCAATGGCGCTACAAGAAGAAAAGGACGATGCGGTCGCACGTATCAAACTTCTCCTAAAACCATCGTCTCCGTACAGTGCATTCATAAGTTGGTGCATTATGGACGATGAGGAGTTAGGGCCAATGTTACATGATTTTATAGGTGAGACTGAATAACCCGCGAATAAAGGGCAGAGCTAGTCTCAGCCCTTTTATATTGCAATTTTCATTTCTCTGCTTAGTTTAAATTCGGATAACTTCTGGTAGGGAGAGCGTACGTTAACAGAATGTGAATGAGCTTTTATTCTAGCACACAAAGGGGCAGATCTGAGCTAGCCACATCAGCTAGCTCGAAGATGGACAAAACTGATTTAGATATATGGAACGTCTGAGGTAGATTGGATTAGAAAAAGTATCTCAACAATTGTTATATGCATTTTCCAGTTAGCTCACAAAACGCCCACTCCGAAAACACCCTTTCAAGTTTGTACCGATCCATTTCATTTCCTTGATAAATACTATTCGCGACAATGTCATCTTGGTTTTCAACAAACTTTTTATATGTAAGCAGATAGGAATTGCGAAGTTCGTCAATTTGTTCGTTCTTATCCAGAATAAAAAACGGAAGTTTTATTATTGGTGGCTTTGCTTGAGTAACAATAGGCGTATTCAAGTCTGGTTTGTCATTATAGATTTTACGCAAATGCTTGAATAATACATACGATAATGTGCCTTTCGTATAGAAAAAGAGATCACAATAAAATTTTGCATTAAGCCCATCTCCCTTTTCAGGGTGAGTAACATACTCGACATTAGGGAATGGGACACATAAGCCTTCATTCTGGAAATGAACGACGGGTAATTCATGTATTACTGCATTTTTGTACTTGAGCAAATAATCATACTTTACAGGCTCTTCAATTAGAGTATTTTGCCACCAAAAATTACCGCCTCGATAATCTTCTTCAGAAATGGATATAGTAAAGTCTGGGTCTAATGCATAAAACGCACCGTTTATTCCATTATAAATCCAGTTATCGGTATCCTCTAAAAGTAACTGAAAGCGAGTTATTGCGGGCAAGTCTAGCCCAAAACGCTCCAACCACATCGCTTTTGTATCTTGAGGATTTGCACAAGAATCTTTTGGCGTATTTGTATCCCGTGTTCGTGCATATACAGCGCCAGCTCTTAGAATTTTATTACGATGCTTAAGTTCTTTCGTAAAGTAAAAAGGCTTCAGTCTTTCATTTTTTATGCTCAAAACAGCGACGGTCTTTTCAGCATACTTCACGAATTTAATATCAATAGTCGGGATGTTATTTTCAGCGTATGGCTGCTGTCTTAGATAACTAATAATATCAGCTTGCGAGAAACGGCACTCCTCTATATCTAAGCCAACAACCTCAAAGGCATCATTTATGCCAAATATCAAAAATCGGTCGCCATCATGAATTACGTTTGCCAAACATGTAATATCATGGAGTAAGTCAAAGAGGCTATCATGAAATTTCTGCTTGAAATCCCACCACAAACCCTCACTTTTTGACGAAAGTAGATTATCTAACAGTTTTTCCATGTTTCCTCATGATGCATGTAATACCGCGTAAAATGGTGAACAACGCTAACATCCAACATCCAACTTCATCTTTAACCTAAAAGTACCGAAAGTGACAGTCCGTCTTAAGCAGTTTGTTAGCTGTTTATTAACCCGAGCCTATCTGCGCTTTGTATTAGGGCTGTTACATTGGCATCGGTTAACTCTTCACGTTGCTCGTAAACCACACCCATTTCACTAAGCTTCTTTGGTTGACCGACTAAATAGGATAGATCGCCAAATATTCTCAAAAACATATCAGATATAGCTTTAGGAGTTTGACCAGAATATATGGTTCTAAATATTGAAAAGTCGAAAATGATGCCTGAAATAGAAACCCAAGCATGGCCATTCCAGTTGGATAGAACATCATTATCAGTTACAAAAGTTCCTGCAATATTTGAATGGCTAAATATAGTTGTGTCTTCTACTACCAAACTTCCAGTCACTAATTTTGCGTTTAGTTCCGTATGATCATTTATCATAGCTACCAACAAAGCGCTGATGTACAAACACCCACCATGTATAGGGCGCATTCTATCTAAAATCACGCGCCCATTTTTTACTATTTCAGAAATCTCTTGAGAACTAATCATACGAACTCCAATATGTAAAAACAGCTAGCCCTGTTAAGTATTGAGGCATCGATAACACTGTCCAAAAGGTTGCTTAAGGTATATCCGCTTTTCAGAGGCAACTCTGTCATCCTACCTCCATATACTCTGTTACCAAAGTGCTTGTAGTCTTGAATAACTGAACGCACACATAGAGACTTTATATACAACTCCATTGCTAGAGTTGCATTCGTTATCATCGGAAGTAAAACACCAGACAAAGGTGGTAGCTGTCTTAAAACTTCAGCCCCATCATAAAACTGATCAGCCGAATCCAATACACTACTGTTGGGAATTTCTACACTCTCGTACTCAAATACTCGATTGCTCACTGCTTTCTACCATGTAATGTTTCATTCAATGGCACATATGCCAAATTCTCCTATATCCATTGCAATATTTTAGGTACTCTTACCGTGGTCTATTGAGTCGGAATTCCTGCTGTGGGACATCAATACGCCATGCAACTTTAGGTAGGACTATGAAGTCATAATCATAGTGATCACCTACACAGTATATTTCGTCTTTTGACACTGTTGTTGCGTAAACTGCTAGATTACTTAAATTGCACCTTTCAGAATGAGAAGAAGCATACCAAATCGCTTTATCTAACGAATCACACCAAGACATCCCAAGGTTATGGATTGGCCCCGCACAACCTCTAAACAAACTAAATCGTTTGCCACCAGAAAACTTGTGTCCTTCAGGGATAGGATATGCTTCTTGTAGTTTGCTTTTTAAACAGGCTTCAAATACTTCTTTGAGTTGAGCCATAGTAACTTTTGAAAAATCAGTCGAATGTATATATGCCTGCATCCAACTTTCTTCTAGAACACCAGCTTTAGCCAAAAACTTATAATTGTTTAAAATGAATTCGAAACCATACTCTGGAATATAACCAAAAAATGGTTGTTTATTGGATATAGCTTCTTGAACATTTTTCTTATCACTTTCATTCAATAAAGAATAGTCAATCATCAAGAATCTCCGAAAATAGTATGTTATTTAACAGTATTTATTAACTAAACTTTGTCTGTAGAATCCTGTCAGACAGCACATGTCTAACATACCAAACTAAGCACATAATCAGCCATTAGCAAAAGTAGATCAAGGACCGCCAAAAGAAACTTATCTAACTTGTGTGGCTAACTGATTTTTGGGGCAAAGGCGTGTTTGCTATAGGCAGTTCATATCACCTCTGTCAAGTTAAACCGACAGAGAAAAAAGTGACAAACTTTCTTGTAAATGAACGAACTACCAACAAAAAAGGATCCTGTTCTTGGCTGTCATTATCGACTGGTATCACTGTAAGGTGTTGTCCTCGCGGTTATCGAACACCATGGGTACAAGTTTTATGTATCATGGCTCTCGAAGAGGTGCTCCAATACTACGGACCACCCGATATCTTTAACTCCTATAAGGGCTGCGAGTTTACTAGCACTGAGTTCACACAGAAGTTGCTCAATCAGGGGGATATGGATCAACATGGACAGAAAAGGTCGCTGGATTGACAATCTTTTTATTGAGCGGCTATTGAGAAGTCTGTAATACGAGGAGATTTACTTAAAAGCTTACAGCACACCCCGTAAAGCAGAGCTTGAAATCGGGCACTACATGGTGTTTTATAATGAGAAGCGTAAACACCAGGTACTCAATGACCTGACCCTCATTAAGTCTACTTTGACAGACAGAGATACGCTGCATGAGCTGGTGTCAATCACTTAAGATATTGGCTTATGTGTCCAACCATTGGCCTTCACTTCTCTAATCCGTTCATAACAATAAGTTTCGTAGATGCGTAAAGATAATTTATACACCTTTGATAGCTGGCCTGTAGGTACACCAGAACGCTTAATACACGGCTATTGGGAGTTAGGCGTGATGAGGTTTCACACATTTGATAGTGAATGCGGTAAAGAACTTCAAGATACGTACAATCGCATTAACCATGGACTGGGGGCTAGTGTTGTGTACATCGACCTAACTTCAATGGGAGATGGTTATCGATACAAGTCAGAAATCTTAGATGTTATTCGAAGTGATCAGCAAACATGGGTGTGGTTCGTAGGCTGTAGAGCGCTTTTGGAGAGTTCGTTGGCGGGTTGGTTACGCTCTGTTTTGACGACATACAACCTAGACCACGTTCGAGTTGCTTTTGTGCTTGATAGCCGTGAGCAATTCAACCATATCTTTCAGGATTACTCAGCTCCGTTCTATCAATCTACCATAGCTCTGGATCTCTCAAAGAACAGTTAGGCTTATTCTTAGTTACTATTAAATATTTACTCTGCTCTTTAGCTAGTTCATATAGATCCAGCCCTAAATGATTCAATTTAAGTGACTAAAGCGTAGCTTTTACGCTCATATCATCGCTAAATCTAACTTTTGTTATTTTTCGGTCGGGTGGCAATTCAAACAAATGAGAAGTTGATACACTTGGGGCATTTTTGATTCTGGTGATTAATTCCGAAACACAAACATACTGGTTCACAACTCATCAATATCAACGTCAATTTCTGGGGAGTTTTCTCTTTGCTTAACTAGTTTTCGGTCTTGTTCATCTTCCTCAAATTCAATTCGGGAAGAGTCAAAAACATCACGTCGTTCAACTAGAAAGTCGATATCCGTCTTATCCGCACCTTCCGAATAAGCCCCCCAATCTTTTTCACTTGTAGTCGCGAATTCATCGGTGTGCGCAGTATGACTTGTTAATCCTTCTAAAAGGTCTTTTTCTGACAACAGTTTTTTACTCATAACTTACTTCTCGATTCAAAAATGACATTAGATAATTTATAGCATAGTGAGCAGCTAGAAATTAGCTCTGAAACAAGGAAAGGGGCATAACTGTTTTAGCTGGCAGTTTCGCTCTCTATCTGAATTCTGTGACTGAATCCGTTGTTGCGCCTAACGAATAAGTGAATATTTATTCGTGAGGAGGGGTTAGATGAGGACGTCAGATTGAATGGATAACATAGCTACTTGCTCGACTAAATAGAAAAATGAATGACCTATCGTTCCGCTAGCAGCTGAAGCGATGCGCTCCACTAATTCGGACAACACTCACAACATTCAAAGTCTCAAATTGACAATATTTATTACTCAAACTCGATATTAGGAAAATGCCCGAATTTGATCGTAAAGTTCTAGACTCGTTACGCGAACCGCTCGAATCTGGCGAGATCATTATCTCTCGAGCGCAAGGTAAAACACGCTTTCCGGCTCGCTTCCAATTAGTTGGAGCCTTGAACCCAAGCCCGACAGGATATTACGAAGGCAATCAAGCGCGCACCAATCCACAAGCTATTTTGCGCTACCTTGGTCGATTATCTGGACCACTGTTAGATCGCTTTGATATGTCTTTAGAAATCCCAGCTTTGCCCAAAGGGACATTAGCAGAAGGAGGTGATCGCGGTGAGCCGACTGCTATCGTAAAAGCGCGTGTGAGCCATGCGCGTAACAATATGCTAAACCGCAGTGGTAAGGTCAATGCACTGCTAGGTAGTCGAGAAATTGAGGCGTTTTGTCCCTTGCATAAGAGTGATGCTGAGTTTCTTGAAACCGCTTTGCATCGTTTAGGACTCTCTATTCGTGCATATCATCGTATTATCAAAGTGGCGCGAACAATCGCCGATCTGGATGGGGCGGAGCAAATTGAACGAACGCACTTGGCCGAGGCACTTGGGTATCGAGCGATGGACCGTTTACTGAAACAGCTTACGGCGCAAGCGGTATAGAGACATGCAAAATGTCATCGCAACAAGTGTTGTGAGCGCCTTGTTGCGATGAAGGACGTTAGAAGGTGTAGTTGAGACCAAGCGACAATAGGTACTCTTTCTCCTCATAAAACGTGATATTCGAGTCAGTTTGGCTATAGCCGGCTAAAGAAATGAACGACCAGTCTTGCCAGTCAAATACGTTTTGATATTCGTAGGCCGCAAATAGGCTGATGGTGTTGTCATTTCGTGTTTTAGCAAAAGTTTGGCTAGCGGCTTGATAGTCTTTCCATGCATAACCCGCGGTGAGGGCCAATCGATGGCGGTTGATAAATTTAAACCAGCTGATGTCAAACCCGTACGAATCAAATGACTCCGCCTTACCGTCGGCATCTTGATTGATGTAGGTGAAAGCGGGTTGCAACATAGACGTTTGGTTGAGTGGAATGCGATAGTCGCCTTTGACATAGTAAAGGTTAGCATCGCGAGCAAGTGAGCGGTCTGTCACTTCCTCCTGCTCGATGTCTTTATCAGCATAAGCAAGATCAAGGTTGAAGTTCTTATCAATTAACCCTTTGATCTGAAAGCGATACGCATTGCCGTCAACATCCGTCTCTTTACGTGCGGTTCCTACTTGATAAGGGTTGCGCCAAGTTTCGCCTTTGAGTACCGTCGGCAGATAGGAAACATCGAGCACGGTGCCAGATTGTAGCTCGTGTTGATAGCCCAACTGAAAAGCGAGTGTACCTACCGCGACATCTGAGCGTGTGGTACCGGCGTAAACTTGGTGGTTGAGTCGGCTACCAAAGGTGTATGTCACACTCCCTAGCGGTGCAGCTATAACAGAACTGTCACTATCGGCACGCTTATCGAGAGAATCGATGGTGTTACTATTTTCTGTATTGAAATTGGATTCTGATGATATGAATCCGGCATTCAGCGAAATTTCACCGCCAAAACCTGCGGTTTCAGCGAGTTGAGCCTGAGCAGAACTGACGACAAAGGCCAAAGGCAAGAGAAGTAGCCTTGGTTTCATTCGTTATCTCCTTGTTGTCGAATGAGTGGTGCACATATTGGTTGCGGTAACAAATCTGACCATTTCCACGCATGTTCCAATGTGGCAAAGGCGCAGTATAATTACACGCTGTTTTATTCTTCACACATTATCACTGTTGTTTGACTATCATGTTGGCATATTTGTTATTTTTTTTTAACGCTTCTTTTGTGATTCTCAATTCTGCGGTTTGTTCACTCGCAATTTGTGTTATCGCTGTATTTAAAATATTGCTTCCTGGCGTAAAGCTAAAAGCGATAGCGACCGCTTGTGCCAATAAGGTGATGTGGTTATGGGCTACCGTTAATGCGTGCATTCTGGCGGTATCTAACCGTGTTGAGTGGGATGTTCAGGGCGGTGAAGCGCTTAAAAAAGACGGGTGGTATCTGCTGATCAGTAATCATCTCAGTTGGACAGATATTGTTGTGCTTTGCTGCGTGTTTAAAGACCGTATTCCCATGCCGAAGTTTTTCCTCAAGCAACAACTGCTGTATGTGCCTTTCATCGGGATGGCGTGTTGGGCGCTCGATATGCCATTTATGCGTCGCTATTCGCGAGAGTATCTGATCCGCAACCCTCATAAGCGAGGTCAAGATTTAGAAACGACACGTCGCTCGTGCGCTAAATTCAAACACACTCCAACCACAGTGGTTAACTATGTCGAAGGAACCCGATTTACCGAAGAAAAGCAGCGTAAGAGTAAAGCAAACTATCAATATTTGCTGCAACCAAAATCGGGAGGGATTGCGTACACGTTAGCGGCGATGGGGGAACAGTTCGAGAGCATTATCGACGTTACGTTGGCGTACCCAGAAAATACGCATAAACCGTTCAAGGATTTATTGATGGGCCGCATGAGCAAGGTGGTTGTGCGTGTAAATGTGTTACCCGTTGATGAAAGAGTGCTCGGTGATTACTTCAACGATAAGCCCTATAAGCGGCAATTTCAGCAATGGTTGGGTGATGTGTGGCAAGAAAAAGATCGGTTACTACAAGAGATTTACAAATAAACAAAAGGGGAGCGACGTGCTCCCCTTTTGATTGATATCGATGTGCTTATTTTAGTGTCAGCAAGTAGTTCACCAGAGAGAAGTACTCATCCATCGTTTTGATGCTTTGTGCTTGAACTAGGTATTTGTTGTTAACGATAACCGCAGGAACGCCGGTTAGACCGCTGTTTTCAAATTGCTTGTCCATACGGCGAACCATTGAATCAACCGCGAAGCCTTTGAATGCAGAATCGAATTTTTTCGCGTCTACACCTTCATCAAGGAAGATTTGACGAAGTTCTTCATCATTACGTGGCGCCTTCTTTAGATTGTGGATGCGGTTAAACATCACTGGCACCATTTTGTCTTCCACTTTTAGTGCAACCATCGTTGCGTAGGCTTTGCTCATTGATGGGCCCATGTTGCCACCCATGAAAGAAACGTGGTTTTTTAATAGCTTAGTACCTTCTGGCAACTGCTTTTTCAGTTGCTGGATAACCGGTTCAAAGCTATTACAGTGCGGGCAGTAGAAAGAGAAAAACTCCGTCACAAGAGGTTTTTTTGATGCCTCAAGATCCAATACTTTGTAATGTTCACCTTCTTTGAATTGCGCTGCATGTGCCGACAGGCTTAACATCAGCATAGAAAACAGTGCGAACAGTTTTTTCATCGAAATATCTCCATTTTTGAATTTTTGGCCTGACTTACCATTGAGGCATTAAAGACAGCGGTGCTTCTTCTAAAGCGGCGATCTGCTCTTTAAATGCAAGGACCTGACCTTCCCAGTATTTTGGCTCATTAAACCATGGAAAAGCGAGAGGAAATGCAGGGTCATGCCAACGTTTTGCTAGCCATGCCATATAGTGCACCATTCGTAGACCGCGAAGTGGCTCGATTAGTTTCAATTCTGCAGGATTAAAGTCGCAAAACTCTTGGTAAGCCTCTAAAACAATATCCAACTGCATCAGTTTGTCTTGGCGTTCACCGTTCAATAGCATCCATAAGTCTTGTACTGCAGGGCCGTTACGAGCGTCATCCAAATCAACAAACATAGGGCCATCTCGCCACAAAATATTGCCTGGGTGGCAATCGCCATGCAAACGAATGATATTGAAGCCTTCTTGCCAGTGGCTTTCAATTGATTTGATCAGCATATCCAAGTCATTGAAGAAGCTGTTCTCCAAGTGCATTGGAATCATATTGGCATTTTGCAGAATCTCTCTTGGTTGATACAGGTATTCTTGTAAGCCAATAGTAGGACGATGTTGGAAGGCTTGGCGGCTGCCGACTTTATGGATGCGGCCAAGGAAACGCCCTACACCTTCGAGCTGATCTAAATTGTCAACCTCGTATTGGCGACCACCCACGCTATCAAACAGCGCAAAAGCATAGCCTTGATAGTGATGCAGGGTTTCACCGTTGATGCGCACAGGTGGTGCGACGGGGATCTCATTGCCAATCAGCTCTAAAGTAAAGTCGTGTTCCTCTTGGATCTGTTCATTGCTCCAACGTTCAGGACGGTAAAACTTGACGACATAACGACGACGCTCTTCGTCAGTAAATTGATAAACACGGTTTTCGTAGCTATTGAGGGGAAGAAAGCCTGATTCTGCGCGAACGCCGATGCTTTCTAACGCGTACCACATAAAGTCTGGGGTAAGGGCGTCAAAGTTAAACATACTTTGGGACATATAAACAAAAAGGCTCATTACTGAGCCTTTTTCCATTAGTCATCGAAGTTATAGCTTCTTGATAAATCGGCTTTCCACTTCAATGGTGAATTCGTTGCTCTTATCGGTGAGTATAAACTGAATTGTCGTAATCGCAGAGTTTAGCTTGTCAGGATCGGCACCAAGACTCATTGGCAGGTTCAATACCTCACCTGGCTGGACCTGAATTGTCTGCTTACCATACCAGCTTACATCGGATAGCCCTTCAACATCCAACGAGTACTCTTGCACTTGCTGAGTTTTGTTGATCACCTTGAGGGTGTAGGTGTTTTCTACTTCGCCCGAGCTATTAACGCGGAACAGTTGGTTACGGTCGCGAATAACACTCATACCGGCTGGGTCTACCGCTGCAATTTGGGCAAAGAAAAGACCGACCATGACCAGTAGCACAGCTCCATAGCCCAGCAGCTTCGGACGCATGACTTTGGTACTCTTACCCGATAAGCGGTGCTCGGTGGTGTAACTAATTAGGCCCTTCTCGTAGCCCATGCGATCCATGGTGTTGTCACACGCATCAATACAGGCGCCACAGTTGATACATTCATACTGCAAGCCGTCACGAATATCGATACCTGTTGGGCACACCTGCACACACAAGTCACAATCAATACAATCACCCAAACCAAGTTGCTTTGGATCGGCTTTGCGCGGACGTGGGCCACGTTTTTCCCCACGTTTTGCATCGTAGCCAACGATGAAGGTGTCTTTATCAAACATGGCAGACTGGAAGCGCGCGTAAGGACACATGTGAATACACATGATGGAACGCATCCAACCAGCATTACCATAAGTACAAATGGCAAAGAACATTACCCAAAAGACGGGCCAGAAGTTGGCGTTAAAGGTGAAAAAGTCGATAACCAATTGCTTCATTGGTACGAAGTAGCCAACAAAAGTAAAACCAGTGGCGAGTGCAATGGCAAACCAAGCTATATGTTTGACGGTTTTACGCATCGCTAAATTCGCCGTCAGCTTATTGGAGTCTTGTTTACGGCGTTTATTGGCACTACCTTCGAGCTTCTCTTCAAACCAGATATACATGAAGGTCCAGACGGTTTGTGGGCAGAGATAGCCACACCAAACCCGACCTAAGAAGGTGGTAATAAAGAACAACCCAAACGCCGCGATCACAAACAGCAAGGCGAGTAGGGTAAGATCTTGTGGGTACAGGGTGGTACCGAAAAAGTTGAACTGCTGGTTGCCAATATCGAGCAAGATCGCTTGACGTTCACCGTAAGGAATCCACGGTATCAAAGCGAAGAGAAGTAGTAAGAACCAACCACCGTAACGACGTAGTTTCTGGTAAGTTCCTTTACTTTCGCGTACATAGATGCGATTACTTGGGTTAAACCGATCCCCGTTTCCTTTGTGGGTTTTGGGATTATAGGTTTTAGGAGTCACATCTTTGATATCGATCTTGTCCTGACTCATGCACTCATCCTTCTTAGGCTTTTATAATGTACGGCGTCATTTCTATTGATGTCGCTCGATGACATTGCTGCTCGTTCCGTCATAAAGATGACCGAACATAATTATTTTAGTAAATACTGATGAACGGCGATTATACAATCAATAACAATTCCGTTTCTTTAACGCAGTCAATGTTTAACAACAAAAATCAGTACAGTTAACCTGATAATTGGCTGAACAGTTATAACCAATTGTGGGACTAAAAACTTTGGTTATAAAAAAGCGACTCACAGAGAGAGTCGCTTAAAGAATACTGGCTGTTGAGCTGGTTATTTGATGATGCCACGAGCGCGTAGGATCGCCGTTTTAAAATCGTCCTCTTGGTCTTTTTTGAGTCCAGGGATCATTTCATCTTTGCTGCTATTACGCATTTTAAGGTGGTAGATCAGTACATCGTCGGTCAGATCTTCTAGCTTTCCTTCATAGCCTGCTTCTTTTGCCAGCTTAACGATGAACTGCAATAGGTTCAGCTCTTGCTCTTTATGCCATTCAGGCTCTAGTAGCTCAAGCAGCTCTTCAATGCGATGACACTTCATTTCTTTCTCCACAGAATTTATAGGTGTAATTAGCAGTAAAGGTACCAAATTGCTTTGCTAAGACCAAATAGGAAAAACTATCTCTTTCACTGTAGTTTGTTCTAAGTCTTTGAAGCTTTATGAGTCGCGTGCAAAGAAAAAAGCGCAGCTGGCGCCGCGCTTTTGATTAAGCTGCTTTGATAACTTTGGCCGGAACACTCGACATCATTGCTGTCTTCTCAACCAATGTCATTGCTGGCGCAACTTGCTTTGCCTTTGGTGCAGTAGTAAAGCCACTGCGGCGGCGCATTGCACTAGTATTAGTGTGTGCGAACCTGACTGTTGTTGGGCGCATTAATTTACCTAACTGTCAGGCATATCCATTGCCGATGTAATGGCCTGAATCATTATGAGCTAGGCTCCAACAAGATTGAAGAATCACTCTTCTGGCTCTCGCCAATCCAGTTAATGAGTCAGGAATACCGATATGCATGCATATCAAGTGTAAGATTAGCATCCTTGTAATAATTGGTCGATAGTTGAGCAATTGAATTGTTTAGATTTTGTCATTTTGTCGCGATGTTCGAGGCAATTTTTGTTTGATCCCACGATCAGCAGTAGTAGTATGAGATCTCGATGAAGGAGGTGCCTATGTCATTTTTGAAGAAGACACTTGCCAGTTTTGGGATTGGGAGCGCGAAGGTAGACTCAATCTTAAACCAAGACGTGCTATACCCAGGTCAAAGTGTGGATGTGTCGATCCATGTATATGGTGGTGCGACTGAACAAGCGATCGACAACATTGATTTAAAACTCTGTTGCCGCTACATCGCAGAAGCCCCTGATGACCGTGGTGCGCGAGAAGGACACAGCATGCGCCGAGTACCTCAAACTCATGTGCTTGCTAAGTGGAGTCTCCCTTACGCATTTACCATCCATTCCGGCGAAGAGCGTACCTTCGATGTTAAGCTCGATGTGCCTTGGAACACGCCTGTCACCATTGGTGATGCCAAAGTATGGTTAGAAACCGGCTTAGACGTTGCTGCTGCTTTGGATCCGACTGATAAAGACATCCTCACCGTTCGACCTGATCCACTGATGGATGCGGTACTATCTGCATTTGAAGCGCAAGGTTTACGAATTCGCCAGGTGGAATGCGAGGAAGTGAAAGGATTCGATCTACCATTTGTGCAAGAGTTTGAACTGGTGCCAACCGACGGACCTTACCACGGCGTGTGGCGCGAATTAGAATTTGTTGCCCACCGAAGTGAGCAAGAACTCAAGTTATGGTTTGAAGTTGACCGCACACGCAAGGGGCAAGGTGGCATGCTCGCGAGCTTACTGAGTAGTGGCAAACTCAAGCGAGAGCTGACCATTCCTGCCACGACTAAGCCAGATCAAGTTGGCGAACTGGTACTCAATTATCTCGATCAAACTACTGCCGTTCATGAGTCTTAATTTAAGCTTACACGTGTAAGCCTAATGTGCCATACTAGAGCAAATTTCAAACTCTAGTATAGGCGCATTGATGTCCGAACTGCAGAAACCTCAATACAGTCAACGTGAAGAACTGGCCAATACCATCACCCACGGTATAGGGATGATTTTTGGTATTGTTGGCTTGATACTGCTGTTAGTTAAAGCCATAGACCATCAAGCTGACACTTTAACGCTTACCAGTATGGCGATTTATGGTGCGAGTATTATCGTGCTGTTTTTGGCCTCGACGCTCTATCATGCGATCCCTCATCCCAAAGCGAAACGTTGGCTAAAAACCTTCGACCACTGTGCTATTTATCTTTTGATAGCAGGCAGCTATACCCCTTTCTTGTTAGTCAGCTTAAGAACACCTCTAGCATTTGGGTTGATGATCGTTATTTGGAGCATTGCGTTGATCGGCATCATCATGAAAGTTGCGTTCGTCTATCGATTTAAAAAGCTTTCTTTGATGACGTATTTGGTGATGGGATGGTTATCGTTGATTGTGATTTATCAGTTGGCGATCAACTTGGATGTCGGCGGACTTACACTGCTTGCTGCTGGTGGAGTTGTGTATTCACTGGGCGTGATTTTCTACGTTGCGAAGCGCATTCCCTTTAACCATGCGATCTGGCACGGCTTTGTTTTGGCTGGCTGCGTGTGCCATTTCTTTGCGATTTATTACTTTGTTGAGCCTATCTAGCCGATAGGCTCAACAAAGAATATTAAACACGTATTAGCGAGTTTTTACCTCTAGCACTTTGGCAGAAAACTGGTATTGCTGTGATTGCGGTACAGCCAATTTAATGCTCTTACCTTGTTCCGCTTGCTGTGGTCGCAGGTAGGTATCCGCCATGCGCTTGATGGATTGCCAAACAGTCACGTTTTCTTTTGCCAGTTGCTGACCAGACATATCAAACACTTGCACCTCAACTTCCACTTGAATGACAGATTGAGAGCTTTGATTGGTGATTGATGTAGGTAAAACAAGCTCACCGCTTTGATAGCTTGCTGAACCAATCAATACATCCACACCTGAATCTGATAGCTGCATGGTTGGCTTTTTGGCGTTTACCACCACGGTCGTGCCAACGGTTTTCGTTACCACTGGAATTGTCGCAATCGCAGGAGCTGCGATTGTTTCAACTACGCTTGCTGTTGTTTGTGTCTCCGTCGCTTGCTGCGCCGGTTTTTTCATGACGTATTCCCAGGTAAAGTCATCGTTCAACTTCACTTCTCGACCATCGGCTAAAGTGATGACCTCGGCGGCGTATGTGGATGAGGCGGCAAGTAGGGTCGCCAGAGTAATCCATGTTTTCATTGTTATACCTTTTAATTAGAGTCTGCTTAGCGGCGCCAAAACGCAGGAAAGAACAGTACAAGAATAGTCAGAATTTCCAAGCGGCCCATTAACATCCCAAAGCTTAAGAGCCATTTGGCAGTATCGGGCAGAGGCGCGAAGTTGCCTGTCGGGCCAATCACACTGCCCATACCAGGGCCAACATTGGCAACGGCGGTGATTGAGCCAGAAATACTGGTCACAGGGTCGAGGCCAAGTGCACTTAAACAACCCGCGATAAAGATAATGGTGATAAAAAACATCAAGCCAAATGCCACCACTGAGCGAACAATATCATCATTCACCGGTCGCTGGTTATAACGCTGTACAAACACCCCTGAAGGGTGAATCAACTTCATCATTTGTTTGTTTAGCAGCGTCATCGCAATTTGGAAGCGGAAGATTTTGATCCCGCCAGACGTTGATCCTGAGCATGCTCCCGCCATCATTAAGAATGCGAAAAGAGTAGTGGGTAATGCGCCCCATGCGGTGAAGTCTTCTAAGCCAAAGCCAGTTGTGGTGACGACAGAGACAATATTAAACATCGACACTCGCAGGGCATCCAAAATGGTGTACCCATCTCGAATCACTAGCCAAGCTGAAATCACTAAGCTAGAGAATACGAACAGGTACGCAAATCCTCTAACTTGAGCGTCGTTAACCAACACATCAATACGGCGTTTACGTAATGCGGCGATAAAGAGCAAAAACGGCAAACCACCTAAGAACATAAAGGTAGTGGCCACCCAATGTGCGCCATTAGAGAAGTGGTTCATTGACCCATCAGATGTAGAGTATCCACCCGTCGATAGCGTAGTAAAGGCATGGTTGATTGCTTCGAACAGGTTCATGCCGGTGACCAAGTAGCCCAAAATACATAAGCCTGTTAGCATCAAATAAACCGCTACGATGTTTTTGGCGACCGTTTTCGCTCTTGGACTACTTTTATCCGACCAATCTGATGATTCGGTTTGGAATAGCTTCATACCACCGACATTCAGCATAGGTAACACTGCTACCGCCATCACGATAAAACCAATGCCACCAAGCCACTGTAAAATAGAGCGCCACAGCAAGATGCTCGGCGCCATGTTGTCTAGGCCACTGAGCACCGTTGAGCCCGTCGTGGTGATACCCGACATCGTTTCGAAGTAGGCGTCGGTGAAGCTGATGTGGTTGATAAACACAAATGGCAAGGCGGCAAACGCACTCGCGATGGTCCAAACCAAACTGGTGATGAGGAACATATCGCGTACGCTGAGTTTGAACTTGGCGGTTCGACCTATCGTTAGGCAGATGAAGGCGGCAAGGTGCGTGATCACAACGGCTTGGGCGAAATCGAGGAACCCCCCCGTACCGGTAAAGAAAGCGACCAAAGTCGGCACGTACATAAACAGGGCCAGTTTGGATAAAACCAGCCCGATAACAAACAGTACGGGACGTAAGTTGACCATAGGAAAATCCTAGAGGAAGAATGGACTCGGCTGGAATAGCGCTTCGACGTCTGATACGTATTTTTTGTTGACCAGGAACATCACCACATGGTCATCCTGCTCGATGACCGTACGGTCGTGGGCAATAAGAACTTCTTCGCCACGAACGATAGCACCAATGGTGGTCCCAGGTGGAAGCTTTATATCTCCAATCGCACGTCCAACCACTTTAGATGTACTTTCATCACCGTGAGCGACGGCTTCAATCGCTTCCGCAGCGCCGCGGCGAAGTGAGGATACGTTTACGATATCAGCGCGACGAACGTGCGTTAGCAAGGCTGAAATAGTGGCTTGCTGAGGTGAGATTGCTACATCAATTACGCCGCCTTGTACCAGGTCTACATAAGCGCCACGTTGGATCAGCACCATCACTTTTTTAGCGCCCATGCGTTTTGCCAACATTGCAGACATGATGTTGGTTTCATCTTCGTTGGTCAGCGCGATGAAGACGTCGACTTGGTCGATGTTCTCTTCCGAGAGAAGCTCTTGGTCTGCCGCATCACCGCAGAACACGATGGTGTTTTCTAGTTGCTCAGAGAGCTTTTCTGCACGCTGGTAGTTACGCTCAATCAGCTTCACGCTGTAAGTTTGCTCTAGGCGTTTTGCCAAGCTTGCGCCAATGTTACCCCCACCAACAATCATGATGCGGCGGTACGGTTTTTCTAGGCGCTGAAGCTCACTCATCACTGAGCGAATATGATTACTTGCTGCAACGAAGAACACTTCATCGTCGGCTTCAATAATGGTGGTACCTTGTGGGCGAATCGGACGGCCTTGACGGAAAATCGCCGCCACACGGGTATCGATGTGCGGCATGTGCTCACGCAAAGCAGACAGCGCGTTACCCACCAACGGGCCACCATAGTAAGCTTTCACCGCCACTAGGCTGACTTTCTGTTCAGCAAAACTCACCACTTGCAGCGCGCCTGGGTATTGGATCAGACGTTCGATGTAGCTCGTGACGAGTTCTTCTGGTGCGATAAGGTGATCAACAGGAATAGCGCCAGATTTAAACAGGGCTTCTTTTTCTGCCAAGTATTCTGGAGAGCGAATACGCGCAACGCGGTTTGGGGTATTGAATAGAGTGAACGCGACCTGACAGGCGGCCATGTTGGTTTCATCAGTGTTGGTTACTGCGACGAGCATATCGGCGTCTTGCGCGCCAGCTTCGTGTAGCACGTCTGGATGGCTCGCATGGCCATTGACCACACGTAGGTCGTATTTGTCCTGCAATTCACGCAGTCGGTCGGCATTATTGTCGACGATGGTGATGTCGTTGTTTTCACCCACTAGGTTTTCTGCCAGTGTGCCGCCAACCTGACCTGCACCAAGAATAATGATCTTCATACTCTTTTCTCGTATCTGAAAAAGGCGATTGAAATCACTTCAATCGCCCTATTTAGCATGCTGTTACGCGTGTGTCTTAGTTAGCACTGCGTAGTAGAAACCATCCATATCTTCTTCGCCTGGTAGAATTTGACGACCAGGCTGGTCGGGATCAGAATCCAGCAGTTGCGCATCCGCGGTACGTGCTAAAAACGCTTTTACTTGCTCCACGTTTTCTTGCGGTGTGATTGAACAAGTCGCGTAAACCATGGTGCCGCCGGGCTTCAGTTGCGTCCACATGGCATCAAAAATTTCACTTTGCAGCTCTGCTAATGCGGCGATGTCGTCTGCACGACGTAGCCATTTGATGTCTGGGTGACGACGAATCACGCCAGTCGCAGAACATGGGGCATCCAGCAAAATGCGATCAAATTGCTCGCCTTGCCACCATTCTTGTGGATTACGCGCATCACCGCAAACCACTTTTGCCTGAAGGTTGAGACGCTTCAGGTTTTCATGCACACGTTTCAAGCGTGTGTCGTCGCAGTCAATCGCGACCACTTCACTGCCCGACGTGCGCTCTAGAATGTGCGCAGTCTTGCCACCTGGCGCAGCACAGCAATCTAAAATCCGTTCGCCGTCTTGTGGTTTTAGGTAGTTGATCGAAAGCTGCGCCGCCGCATCTTGTACCGAAACCCAACCTTTATCAAAACCAGGTAGCTTCATCACGTCACATGGTGCGGCCAATTTTATGGCGTCCATTGCTTCTGTGTGTGGCGTGCTATCAATGTTTTCATTTTTGAGCAGCGCAAGGTATTCATCACGAGTGTGGTGTTGATGGTTCACACGCAGCCACATTGGTGCTTTTTGGTTGTTCGCTTCAACAATACTTTCCCATTGCTTTGGGTAGGCCTCTTGCAGCAGTTTTAGTAACCAGCTTGGGTGACCGTACTTGCCAGCGTTGTTGCTGACGGCCATTTGGTCGAGTTCTTCTTGGTTGCGCTGGTAGTTACGCAATACCGCGTTAATCAAACCACGCAGACGAGGACCTTTCAGCTCTTTAGTGCCTTCAACCGTTTCACCGACAGCTGCGTGCGCAGGAATGCGCATGAAGCTCAGTTGGTAAATACCAACCAGAATTAGGTGATGGAATACACGTTGTTTGCCTTTTAGCGGCTTATCCATCAATTGGTTTGCGATCATTTCTAGGCGAGGTAGGTAACGTAGCGCACCGTAACAGATCTCTTGTAACAGAGCGTGGTCACGAGGTCGTACCGTTTGTTGAGCCGCTGGAAGAGCGCTTGAAAGTGAGTGGCCCTTGTCGACGACAAGATACAGGACGTTAGCAGCCGCAGCGCGAACATTCATGATGAGTACCTTAAAGTAAAGGAGGGCATCTCTGCCCTCTAAAAGTTCGTATAATCGGGGATAATAACCCCTAGTATGGCTTAAACCAGCAGAGTGCCAACTTCAAACCAAGCCGCACGCGAATTCAGAATATCCTGAACTGACATGGCTTTTTTGCCAGGAACTTGCAGTTGCTCTAGCACCAGTACGCCGTTGCCTGTCGCAACATAAATACCGGTTTTATCTGCTTGCACGATGGTGCCGGCTGGCTTGTCACTGGTTTGCTCTGCCACACGGCTTTGCCATACTTTGATGCTGTTTTCTGCCGCCTCAAAGTGGCTCATTGGCCATGGGTTAAATGCACGAACGCAGCGCTCAATGTGCGCCGCATCGTCGTTCCAGTTGATGCGTGCTTCTTCTTTGCTGAGCTTTTTCGCATAGTTCGCTAGCTCATCGTCTTGCTTCACTGGCACTGCTTTACCCGCAGCAATGTCTACTAGGCAGTCAATCAGGGCTTCTGGACCAAGCTCAGCCAATTTTTCGTACATTGAAGCGCTGGTATCTGTCGCTTCGATTGGCAGAGTTGCAATCTTCAGCATATCACCAGTGTCGAGACCGATGTCCATCTGCATGATGGTCACGCCAGTTTCTGCATCGCCCGCCCAAATAGAGCGTTGGATTGGAGCCGCACCACGCCAACGAGGTAGGATAGAACCATGTACGTTGATACAACCCAGTTTAGGTGTATCAAGAACCGCTTGTGGCAGGAGCATACCGTACGCCACGACAACCATGAGATCGGCGTTCAGATCGGCAAGTTCTTGTTTCGCTTCGTCGGACTTAAAGCTTTCAGGTTGGTAAACCGGGATGTTGTGTTCCAGCGCCAGTTGTTTTACCGGTGGCGCAGCCAATTTCTTGCCACGACCCGCTGGACGATCTGGGTTTGTGTAAACCGCGATTACTTCATGCTCCGAAGACAACAACGCCGCCAAGTGACGGGCGGCGAAATCCGGAGTACCTGCAAAGACAATTCGTAAAGACTGACTCAAGGTAGACTTCCTTCTAATTGGTATGGTTCGAGATTAAGCGTTTTGCTGCTTCTCGTTAAAGCGTTTGATTTTTGCTAGCTTGTCCTGAATGCGTTTGCGTTTCAGTGGTGATAGGTAATCCACGAACAGCTTACCTTGTAGGTGATCAAGCTCGTGTTGAACACAAATCGCTAGCAGGTCGTCGGCTTCAAAGGTGAACTCTTTGCCATCACGATCCAGTGCTTTAACGGTAACTTCTGCAGCGCGAGGCACAAGTGCGCGCGCACCTGGTACCGACAGACAGCCTTCTTCGATGCCATCTTCGCCACGCTTTTCCAGAATCTCAGGGTTGATTAGCACCATCGGCTCATCGCGAGTTTCTGAAATATCAATCACTACGATACGTTTGTGGATATCAACCTGCGTTGCAGCAAGGCCAATACCTTCTTCGTCGTACATGGTTTCAATCATGTCATCGACGATTTTTTGAATCTCAGGGGTCACCGCTTCAACAGGCTTTGCGACTGTGCGCAGGCGATCATCCGGGAATGTTAATACTTGTAATACAGACATATTCACTCGAAATATTGAACTGTGCCGAAACAGCACAAACCTTGTTGGCTCAATTCTAGACATTTTATAGCCTAAATGACAGCATCCTTGCACCAATTTCCATTCTGGTTCCTGCTTAATAGACCAAGGACGAGGGTCATGAATCGAATTTTCCGCAACGTTGCCAGTGTTACGTTGCCGTTACTTTTCACTTTCAACGCTGTAGCAAATGTGGATGCGAACCCACTGACTGTTAAAGATGATGCGCCACAAACATATGTAGTTGTGAAGGGCGATACGCTATGGGATATTTCGGCCATGTACTTGGATAGCCCGTGGTTGTGGCCTCGTTTATGGCAAGTAAACCCGGAAATCGATAACCCTCATTTAATTTATCCCGGAGACAAGCTGTCTTTGGTGTGGATTAACGGTCAGCCCGTGTTGAGCCTAAAACCGGTTAAGAAGCTGAGCCCGAAAGCTCGCATCACAGAAAAGAAAGCCGTACCAACGGTCGCGGAAGGTTTGGTGATGCCTTACCTCAAATCGGATCGGTTGCTAGATAAAGATTCGTTGAACAATGCTGCAAAAGTGATGGGTAGCAGCAAAGGCAGTAAGTATCTGACTACAGAAGATGTGCTGTATATCAATGGCAATCAGACCGCGACAGGTTGGGCTATTTACCGACCAGTAGCTACCTTTTCGCGTGACGATGTGTCCGAAGAGATTACCGCGCTGCGTTTGATTGCCAAAGGCGAGCTCGTTGAAGCTTCGAGTGATTATTCAGGTTTGAAGCTTACATCGCAAATGCAAGAAATCCTACGTAACGATATCGCGTTGCCAAATCAATCGGTTGAGAATACTGACTTCACGACTACGTTCTATCCGCTGCCGTCGCCACAAGGCAGTTCTGCAAAGTTGCTAGGTAATATCGAAGGTATTCGCTTTAGTTCAACTAACCAAGTCGTGGTGATTGATAAAGGCACGTCAGACAATCTGAAGCAAGGCAGTGTGTTTGATTTAAAAGAAGACGCGCACCCAGTTTACAAAGACGGCGATGAGTTCAAGAAAGAGTTTGGCGTGCTTGATAAGAAAATTACTTTGCCTCAAAGCAAAGTTGGTGAGTTGCTGGTCATTCGTCCTTATGAGTACTTTAGCTTGGCACTGATCACTAACAGTACGAAACCCATTAACCAAGATATTTCGGTGGTGTCACCGTTGGCGGACGAATTAACCATCGATGAATCGACGAAATAACGATGATCTCGATGCCTGGTTAAAACTGAGTTGTTTACCAGGCATTGGCGGCGTCAAAATGAATAAGCTACTGGCAAGAGACACGCCACGTAACATCGTAAACTTCTCTCCTGAACAGCTACAACAACTTGGGTTAACAACTAAGCAAATTCAAGCTTGGGCTTCAACAGATAAAGAAGTCGATGCTTGTTTAAGTTGGCTTGAGGCTTCTACAAATCATCATATCCTGACACTGACTGACCCGCGTTATCCACCTCAACTCAAACAAATCGTTGCGCCGCCACCTCTACTTTTTGTTCAAGGAAACCCTGCTTGTCTTTCTCTGCCACAAATCGCGATGGTTGGCAGCCGAAATGCGAGTATTGATGGATTACAGCATGCACGTCAGTTCGCTGCAGAGTTTGTTCAGCACGATTTTATTGTCACCAGTGGTCTCGCTTTAGGCATTGATGGTCATGCGCATGATGGTGCGTTGCAAGCGGGTGGTAAGACGATTGCGGTGCTAGGATCTGGCTTAGCAAATATTTATCCGGCACGTCATCGTGGTTTAGCGCAACGTGTTATTGAACATGGGGCTTTGGTGTCTGAGTTTCGGCCTAATGCCAAGCCGCGCCCAGAAAACTTCCCGCGTCGTAATCGTATTATTAGTGGATTATCGCTTGGTGTACTGGTCGTCGAGGCGGCGAAAAAGAGCGGCTCGTTAATTACAGCTCGTTACGCGCTTGAGCAAGGTCGAGAAGTATTTGCGCTGCCAGCGTCAATCAATGCCCCCAATGCTTGCGGAGGAAACCAGTTGATACGTCATGGCGCTTGCCTCGTAGAAAAGACGAAAGATGTCTTAGATGAAATACAGTCCTTGCTTGATTGGTCTATTAATCAGAGTACCGATTTATTTTCTACGTTAAATGAAGAAGAAGAATTGCCATTTCCTCAGCTGTTAGCTAACGTAGGAAGTGAAGCTACACCGGTTGATATTCTTGCAAACAGGACCAATATACCTGTCCAAGAAGTCATGATGCAGCTCTTAGAGTTAGAACTCTCTGGGCATGTCGTTGCGGTTTCAGGTGGCTATATTCGAAAGGGGAGGGGCTAGCTATGATGATGGATATACTGATGTATCTATTCGAAACCTACATCCATAGCGATGCAGAGTTACAGGTCGAACAAGACGAGTTGGAAGAAGAATTGCTCCGTGCAGGCTTCCAACAAAAAGATATCTACAAAGCCCTTGTCTGGTTAGAAGAGCTTGCCGCATTGCAGCAAAGTGACACCTCTTCTGCAATCTCGACTTGCATGGCTTCGTCATCAACTCGTATCTACACAGCGAAAGAGATGCAGCGTTTAGATTTGGAATGCCGAGGGTTTCTATTGTTTCTCGAGCAAATCAATGTGTTAACCACAGAAACTCGCGAAATGGTGATTGACCGAGTGATGGGATTAGAAACGAGTGAGTTTGAGCTTGAAGACCTCAAATGGATCATTCTGATGGTGCTGTTTAATGTGCCTGGCAACGAAAACGCTTACACGCTAATGGAAGAGCTGTTGTACACCAAGGAACAAGGGATTCTTCACTAACCATCTGGGCAAGTTCGAGTTTAGCTAGAATAAACGCGAGCTTGTCTTTTTGTGTGTTTTTCACGAAACGGTAAGTATGAGTAGTAAAATCGACAACACCCTTTTCTCTGCCCATGAACACGCTTTGGAACACGAGCCGTGTCCAAAATGTGGTGGTGAGCTGACTCTCAAGCACGGAAAACATGGCCCATTTCTCGGCTGTAACCACTATCCAAGCTGTGATTACATTAAACCGCTACACAGCAATGATGGGCACATCGTGAAAGAGTTGGGTGTGCCTTGTCCTGAGTGTGGCAATGAGTTGGTACTCCGCCAAGGGCGCTACGGTATGTTCGTTGGTTGTAGCCATTACCCGGCTTGTCATCATATTGAGTCGATTAATCAACCTGAGCCAGAGGCGCAGTCACAAGAGCAACACGCTTGCCCTGAATGTGGCAAAGGACATTTGGTGGAGCGTAAAACCCGATTTGGCAAAACATTCTACGCATGTGATAACTACCCTAAATGCAAATTTGCAGTGAATCTCCCTCCGGTTAAAGGGAGATGCGAAGAATGTGGTTTTACTTTGTTGGTGGAGAAGAAACTCGCCAGTGGTGTGAAATTGCAATGTGCTAATCGTAAGTGTCAGCACACCCAACAAGGGTAAATACATCCAAGGAATTAAAAAGGGTCGCATCGTGCGACCCTTTTTTTATTTTTTTGCTGCCAAACGTTAGTGTTGAGGCTGTTTAGCGAACGCTTGCACGGCTGGGAAAGCTATTGGGTCTAAGATGTCTGCCAGAGCGCACAGCCTACGGTGCAATTCTCCTGGGTAGTCGCCACACACGTTGATGTGTCCCATCTTGCGACCTGCACGTTTCTCTTTGCCATACCAATGAAGGTGGCAACCATCCATTGATAACAATGCTTCTGGTAGTGTGTCTTCACCAAGAATATTGATCATTGAGGTTTCACGAACTAATTTCGTACTGCCTAATGGTAAGCCGCACACTGCGCGCAGATGGTTTTCAAACTGACACGTTTCTGCACCTTGCTGTGTCCAGTGACCAGAGTTGTGCACGCGTGGAGCAATCTCATTCACTAAAAGTGCCCCATCGACATCAAAGAACTCAAGCGCTAATACGCCAACGTAATCTAGGCTATCTGCGACTGCCGTGAACATTTGCTTTGCTTGTTCCTGTAACCCTGGCGCATCAATCGCAGTAGAAAGACTCAATACACCGTTGGTGTGGACGTTCTCTGCCAGAGGATACACTTCCACACTGCCATCTTTGCTTCGAGCACCAACCAGTGATACTTCGCGGTTAAAAGGAACAAACTCTTCAGCAACAATCGCTTGAGTTGATGTTGCCGCGATGCACTCTGCCATCTCAGTCCAAATGTCGTCGACTTGAGAAGCTTCTTTTAAGCGCCATTGGCCTTTACCATCGTAACCACCTAATGCACTTTTCAGAACCATTGGCATACCAACGTGTTCAATTGCGCGGTCAAAGTCTTCACGAGTTTCAATGACGTAGTATTTCGCGTTGCGCACGCCAGCATCATCAAGCAGTGCTTTTTCAATACGGCGATCACCACCTGCTTTGATGGCTTGCGTACTTGGTAGAAACTTGCCGCTCGCTTCGCAAACCTTGAGCACGTCATGTGGAATATGCTCGAACTCGGCAGTAATCACATCAACTTGCGTAATCGCATTTTCCAAGCCATGGCCAAGTACCTGTTGAGTTAAAGGGTGAACGACATCACCGCTGCTGATATCGTAAGCTGAAATTTGAATATTCAGTGGCGCACCAGCCAGAGACATCATACGAGCCAACTGACCCGCACCAAGAACCAGTACATGCATCTGATTAATCCTCTGCAGGGTTTGGATTTGCGAGAACTGTTTCCGTTTGCTCATTACGGAATGCTTCTACCTTCGCCATGATGTTTTCATCATGAGTGCCTAGGATTTGCGCTGCTAGGATACCGGCGTTTGCTGCGCCCGCTTCGCCAATCGCCAATGTACCAACCGCAATTCCCTTTGGCATCTGTACAATAGAAAGCAGTGAATCCATACCTTTCAGTGCACGAGACTGAACGGGAACCCCAAGCACTGGCAAACTAGTAAACGCCGCCGCCATACCTGGTAGGTGGGCTGCACCACCTGCGCCTGCGATGATAACTTTGATGCCGCGTTCTTTTGCGCCACTAGCGTAGTCAGCCAGTAATTGAGGAGTTCGGTGTGCTGACACGACTTTTGTTTCGTAAGGCACGCCAAATTGGTCTAGCATGTCCGCTGCTAGTTTCATGGTTGGCCAATCGGATTTAGAACCCATGATGATACCGACTTTCATCTCAAACTCCTTTAAGCTGCAAAAATTAGGTGAGCTATAAATTTGTGCGCATTATACGGGGATTTTTATTTCAAGCAAACGTTTGCGTCTTGTTGTTGGCGCTATTGATACATTTTATAAAAAAATTGCTTTAGTGTCTGAGAATGAATATTTGTACACTTAGTGAAAACAACACAGTCAAACAAATAGGAAGTAATCGGTGGATAACTTTGAACAAGTGCTCAACGCACTCAAGCAAGGCGAAGTGATTGCCTATCCAACAGAAGGGGTTTTTGGTGTCGGATGTGATCCAGATAACCCAGAAGCAATTCAAAAGCTATTAGAGCTCAAGCAGCGTCCGGTAGAAAAAGGGCTGATTCTCATCGCGGCAAGTTATGATCAGCTCTTGCCTTATATTGATGAATCTCAGTTGACTGAAGAACAATTACAGACTGTTCATGCCACTTGGCCAGGCCCATACACCTGGATCATGCCAGCGAGCGATAAAGTATCCAACTGGGTTTCAGGGCAGTTTGATTCAATTGCGGTTCGTGTGACTGATCATCCTTTGGTGCAAAAAATGTGTAATGCATTCGGAAAGCCGTTAACCTCTACCAGCGCGAATCTTTCCGGCTTACCACCGTGTATGACCACGGAAGAAGTCGAAGAGCAGTTGGGTTATAAGCTGGTCGCCATTCTTCGTGGCGAGACCAGCGGTCGTGATAAACCCAGCGAGATTCGTGACGCCAAAACTTCACAAATATTAAGACAGGGTTAACCCTGCTAGCCAGCCATCATTAGGTTTCACGTAATAGGTAATAACGTATGTCAGCGATCGATAAGCACGCCGTAAAGCAGTTCTTGATGTCACTTCAGGACTCCATTTGTCAGCAGTTAGAACAAGAAGATGGAAAGGCCGTCTTTGTCGAAGATGCATGGCAACGTGAAAAAGGAGAGCGTCTGGGTGGCGGTGGTCGCTCACGTGTTTTGCGTGATGGCCTTGTTTTCGAGCAGGGAGGCGTGAACTTCTCGCATGTGGAAGGGAAAGAAATGCCAGCATCTGCGACAGCGCATCGCCCAGAGCTAGCGGGTCGTCGTTTTGAAGCGATGGGTGTTTCTTTGGTTATTCACCCTAAAAACCCTTACGTACCGACTTCACACGCCAATGTCCGCTTCTTTATTGCAGAAAAAGATGGCGAAGACCCAATTTGGTGGTTTGGTGGTGGTTTTGACCTAACGCCGTTCTATCCATTTGAAGAAGATTGCCAATCATGGCACGACACTGCAAAACTGCTTTGTGCGCCATTTGGTGACGATGTTTACCAAGAGCATAAAGCATGGTGTGACAAATACTTCTTCCTACCACATCGTAATGAAACTCGCGGTGTTGGCGGTTTGTTCTTTGATGATCTAAACCAGTGGGAATTTGATAAGTGTTTTGCTTACATCAAAGCAGTGGGTGAAGGCTATTGCCAGGCTTACTTGCCGATCGTTTCTCGTCGTAAAGAGATCAAGTATGGTGAGCGTGAGCGTGAATTCCAACTATATCGTCGCGGCCGTTACGTAGAGTTCAACTTAGTGTATGACCGTGGCACCTTATTTGGTTTACAAAGTGGTGGGCGTACTGAGTCGATTCTGATGTCAATGCCGCCGCTCGCTCGCTGGGAGTACTGCTACGAGCCAGAAGCGGGATCGCCAGAAGCTGAACTTTACGAGCGATACCTAACGCCCCGAGAGTGGTAAGCACGGAATCTCCTTTTCTATATAGATAGATAGTGATAGGGTCATCTGTAATCAGGTGGCCCTGTTTTCTCTATATCTAAGTAAGGAACAAAGGTAAGGAAATGACCCAGCAAATCGATCGCTATGCCGTGTTTGGTAATCCTATCGGACACAGTAAGTCGCCATTCATTCACACCTTGTTTGCTCGTCAAACTAATCAATCTTTGGTGTATACCGCAGAAAGTGCACCTGTTGATGGTTTTATTGACGCGGCGAAGGTGTTTTTTGCTGAAGGTGGCAAGGGGTGCAACATCACTATGCCATTTAAAGAAGATGCTTATCAATTTGCTAGTCGATTGACAGAACGGGCTCAGTTAGCAGGCGCGGTAAATACCCTCAAGAAGTTAGACGATGGTGAAATCATCGGTGACAACACTGATGGTGCAGGTTTAGTGCAAGATCTGCTTCAGCATCAGGTTGTATTGGAAGGTGCGCGAATCCTAATTATTGGTGCTGGTGGTGCAGCTCGTGGTGTTATTAAGCCACTACTCGATCAAAAGCCGACCTCTTTAACCATTACCAACCGTACCTTTAGTAAAGCACAAGAGCTCGCAGAGCTGTTTGTCTCTCACGGTCCTATCCTCGCCAAAGAGATGGCAAGTATTGATGAAGAGTATGATGTCATCATTAACTCCACATCCGCTTCTCTTAGTGGTGAACTGCCGACTATTTCATCCTCCATCTTTGCCGCTAACAGTACAAGCTATGACATGATTTATGGCAAAGGGGTGACGAGCTTTAACTTATGGGCAAAAGAGAATGGTGCCGCTCATGCGTATGACGGTCTTGGAATGTTAGTTGGGCAGGCTGCGGAAAGCTTTATGCTCTGGCGTGGCTTACGTCCTGGTGCCAAACAAATTCTCAGAGAACTAAGAAAGAATCTTGAAGGTCAATAAGCGATGAATCAATCCATCTTATTCCCAGATATTCAATCATGGGATGAAGTATCACAATCGGTAAACTTTTCGGCGCAACAATCAGGCGCACTAATAGAGTGCTTTGTGACGAAACAAAAGTTAGAAAAGCTCAGTGGTTCACTGATTGAAACTGAGCAAGCGGCAATTAAAGTGTTTACTGATTACAGATTCGACCTAGAAGAAATGGCTGAAGAGCTAATAGAAGATGAAGCCTTCAACGAAGAAGGCCATATCATCATCGGTTAACAGGGTTTTAGTTCAAGTCTTTTACTTCATTTAAGTAGTCGTTTTTGTTCTGCACATAGTTATTGGCAGACTTTTGCAAGAAAGCTCGTTCTTTTTCTGATAGAGGGCGAGCTTGTTTTACTGGGCTTCCAACATATAAGTAGCCACTTTCTAATACTTTCCCAGGTGGCACTAAACTGCCTGCTCCGATCATCACCTCTGACTCAATTACAACAGCATCTAAAACAATAGCTCCCATACCAACCAAAACACGATCGTGGATCTCACAACCGTGCAGCATCACTTTGTGGCCAATCGTAACGTCATTACCAATAATCAATGGGTAGCCGTTTGGGTTTTCGGCGTTCTTATGGGTGACATGCAAAACACTGCCATCTTGAATATTCGTTCGATCACCAATGTGAATGTGGTTTACATCACCTCGCGCTGCTACCAGTGGCCAAATGCTAGAATCATCGCCAATTCGGATATCACCGACTAAAACAGAGGTTGGGTCAACGTAAACACGCTCACCAAGTTCAGGCTTTATACCTTTGTAGCTTCTCATTGAGCTCATCTTTTTTCCTTATTCAGGGCGATTACAGGGTGTATGGAGGTAGAATAGTAGTGAAAACTCGCCTTTTAGAATAAAAAACACCCAAACGATAAAAAAATCAAAAAAAACGAGAAAAAGGGCTTGCCAATGTGATCGCAATCTCTATAATGCCACCTCGCTGACACGGCAACGCTTCG